>JBIIMQ010000024.1:0-19778 GCA_044337935.1 Candidatus Nitrotoga sp. | reverse complement strand
TCGCACGATGCAAGCAGTGAGGTTTGAAACGGAACAGAGAATGGCAATGAAATAGAAAATCAAAACCGCTTGCTAAATTGGGGAAGCCCTTGTAGTAATATAGACACCCTAAAAAATGCCGATAAAAGCACCTTCGAGGTGTATAATCTAAAAATATCCATGTAATACATTGTTTTAATTGGATGTGAAAATTTCGCACACCCTAATTTTTCTGACAAAAACGACATGGTTACATCCCCCAAGTTGCTTGATCAAGTACGCGATAAGTTACGGGTGAAGCACTATGCTATCCGAACTGAGCAAAGCTATGTGGACTGGATTAAACGTTATATTTACTTCCACGGCAAGACCCACCCGAAAGATTTGGGTGCACAGGATGTCGAGGCGTTTCTGACGCATCTTGCCGTCGCGGGCAAGGTCTCTGCTTCAACCCAAAACCAAGCGAAATCGGCGTTGTTATTTTTATACCGCGAGGTGTTGGAAATCAAATTGCCGTGGCTGGATAACGTCACACAAGCCACAGCCCCGAAAAAATTACCCGTCGTCTTAACGGTGAGCGAGGTGCAGACAGTGTTGTCGCGGTTGAGTGGTTCACATTTGTTGATCGCTTCATTGTTGTATGGTGGCGGGATGCGCTTGATGGAGGCGATGCGGCTGCGGGTGAAGGATGTGGAATTTTCGCGGCATGAGATTATTGTTCGTGAGGGCAAGGGTTTTAAGGATAGGGTGACGATGTTGCCTGAATCTATTGCGGCAACTCTGCGAGCACATTTGGTTAAGGTTAAAGCTTTGCATGAGGAAGATTTGGCAGCGGGATTGGGCGAGGTATATTTGCCTTTCGCGCTGGACAAAAAATATCCCCATGCGGGACGTGAGTGGGGCTGGCAATATATTTTTCCGTCCAAAAATTTATCGGTTGACCCGCGCTCTGACAAAACACGCCGTCATCATCTGGATGAGAAGGGTGTTCAGCGTGCGATGAAGCAGGCGGTGCGCGATGCAGGGCTGGTTAAGCCCGCGACGCCCCACACTTTGCGTCATTCGTTCGCCACGCATTTGTTGCAAGCGGGATATGATATTCGCACCGTGCAGGAGTTGCTCGGTCACTCGGATGTATCCACCACGATGATCTACACCCATGTGCTGAACAAAGGCGGCAAGGGTGTGATCAGCCCGCTGGATAGATAAATATTTTTTGTAACCCCGCGCCACTCACCTTACCTTTCCCCTTTTTGCAAAGAGAGAAATGCGTCATCATTACGCGAATCAAACTTAATGGATTATCTGGGCTGGTGCGTCACATGCTGATTTGTGAAACTGAAAATATAAATGGTGAGCCATGATGAATCGATTTAACGGTATTTTTCTGGGCGCAATTTTGTTGCTGCTACAGGCATGCGGTACAACGCCCCCCTTGGAAACGCGGCATCAACCCTCCGGCCTGAATACTCAATTTAACAACAGCCAATCGTCGTTTATGGATTATGTGGCGGATAGCCGTGCAATGATTACGAAGGTACGTTCTGGCGGCAGTGCGACCGAGCTTGAAAAAGTAGTCAACGGCAATGCGCCTTTTGAATTAAAGCCGGCAGCGAGTTGCCCCAAAGGACGTGACAAATCTTATCGACGTGGTGTTCTGCTTACCCACGGATTAACCGACGCGCCTTATTCCATGCACGCATTGGCATCTTTTTTCCAGGAGAATTGTTTCCGTGTCATGGCAATACTGTTGCCCGGACATGGCACACAACCGGGCGATTTGCTTGATGTAACGTGGCAGGAGTGGGCAAAGGCTGAGGCTTATGGCACGGATAAACTTGCTGCCGAGGTTGATGAGGTCTATCTGGCCGGATTTTCTACCGGCGGCGCGCTGGGTGTTTACCAAACATTTGGCGATAGCCGGGTACGCGGATTATTCCTTTTTTCTCCGGCGCTAAAAATTACGCCTCTGGCTTCTCTGGCGACTGTTCATAAAATTTATAGTTGGCTCATGCCCTCGGCAAAGTGGAACAGCATCATGCCGGACAAGGATATCTACAAATATGAATCATTTCCCAACAATGCCGCCGCCCAGATTTACGCGTTGACAAGAGAAGTGCAAACTCGGCTACACGATCACACGGTAGATATCCCGATATTTACTGCTGCCAGTCAGGAAGATACGACTGTTTATTCGTCGGCCACATTGGATTTTATGGCGCACGCACGCCATGCATCCAATAAACTGGTTCTTTATACCGTCGATACCAAAAAGATTCCGCCAAATATTCCAACAGGCCAGTTGGAATTGGTGAACAGCGTTTTTCCCAAACAAAAAATATTAAGTGCCGCACACACGTCCATTACCCTGCCTGCGGATGATGCGCACTATGGATTAACGGGAGAGTATTCAAATTGCACTCACTATTATCCGGACGAGCTTGAGAAATATACTGCCTGCAGCAAAAATCCTGAACAAGCTTTGCAGGGCGAACTGACTAAAGAAAACCTGAATGCCGGTACACTACGCCGCTTGATGGCTAACCCGAATTTCTCGGCGCTTAAAATTTCCATGAAAAAATTTATTGATGGTTTGCCATGATGATTGCACCGGGCAGACAACTTCTGATTTTTGCATTTGGTTATTTTTCTGCCAACGTTGGTAGCCGGTTTAAGGCGCATTAATCCATGCCTTCCGAGTTCGAATTGATCCGCCGTTTTTTCACCCGCGACACACCCGGCGCAGTGCTGGGCGTGGGCGACGATGCCGCACTGGTGCAGGTTGGCAGCGGTATGGAGCTGGCGGTATCAACCGACATGCTGGTGGGCGGAACGCATTTTTTTCCGGATGCCGATCCTTTTTCTCTGGGCCACAAGGCGCTGGCAGTCAATCTGTCCGACATGGCGGCAATGGCGGCGCAGCCGCGTTGGGCAACTTTGGCCGTGTCCTTGCCCGAGGCAAATGAAAAGTGGTTGGAACAATTCAGCGCAGGGTGGTTTGCGTTGGCGGATGAGCATCACGTGGAGCTGATTGGCGGTGACACTACTCGTGGGCCGCTTAATCTGTGCGTCACCATCATGGGAGAAGTGCCTCACGGAGCGGCGTTGCGTCGTTCGGGCGCACAGGCTGGTGATGATATTTGGGTGTCCGGCATACTGGGTGATGCCGCGCTGGCCTTGGCACATATACAAGGGCAGGTGCAATTGGCGGCAAGCGATTTTGCGGCCTGCGCTTCGGCGTTACACCGCCCCGTGCCGCGTGTGGCACTTGGACTGGCGCTGCGCAACATCGCGCACAGTGCCATCGACATTTCAGATGGACTACTGGCCGATCTCGGCCATATTCTGGAGTGCTCTAACGTTGGCGCTGAAATTACTTTTACCGCACTGCCTATTTCTGACGTGATGCAATCTTATTTTGAGCAACCGCTGGGCAAACGCTGCGTGCTGGCCGGGGGGGATGATTATGAGCTTTGTTTTACCGTGCCCGTTGCGCATCGTTCCGAAGTGGAGAAAATAGCCGTCAACCTCGGTTTATCGCTGACGCGCATTGG
Source organism: Candidatus Nitrotoga sp. (assembly GCA_044337935.1). Classification (GTDB taxonomy): domain Bacteria; phylum Pseudomonadota; class Gammaproteobacteria; order Burkholderiales; family Gallionellaceae; genus Nitrotoga. Next base: position 16,245 of record JBIIMQ010000024.1, on the reverse strand, counting down.
CACCATCACGGCGGAAAAAAAATGTACCGTGAATGCTGCGGATGGCAGCATTATCAATATTGGGGAGCTGGGCTATGACCACTTCCGATGATTCCCATGTGCAGCCTTCATGGCGCTTTATCTTTAGCCACCCCGCACACTTTCTTTCCTTTGGCTTCGGCAGTGGCTTGTTTCCCAAAGGGCCCGGTACGGCTGGCACGCTGATCGCTTTTCCCATTTATTGGATGCTTGCGGATCGCCTGACCGATACATTGTATATTCTGATGCTGATTTGGGCCTTCGCTGTAGGGGTGTGGGCATGTGAGAAAACCGGAAAGACGTTAGGCGTACCCGACCATGGGGGAATGGTGTGGGATGAAATCGTCGCATTTCTGCTGGTGCTGTTTTTTACGCCCGAAGGTTTTTCCTGGAATCTGCTGGCATTTTTACTGTTCCGATTTTTCGATATCGTCAAACCGCCGCCCATCCGCCATTTTGATCGAACATGGCATGGCGGCCTCGGCGTGATGTTCGACGACATTCTCGCGGCAGGCTACACCCTGCTCTGTTTGGCGCTAATAAAAAGCGCTCTACTGTGAAAAAAATTCTCGGCAGTGGATTAACAGCGGTTCTCTTTATACTTGGCACACTCAATGCCGCCTGTGCCGATACGTTTTCAGCCAAGGTGATCGCCGTGATGGATGGCGATACTGTTCTGGTATTGCGCGACAATACGCGGATTAAAGTACGGCTGGCCGAGATTGATGCGCCGGAAAAAGCGCAGGCATTCGGTGAACAATCCCGGCAATCACTGGCCGATCTGATCCTCCGTAAAGAAATACGCGTGGACAGCAAGACTACGGATATTTATGGCAGATTGGTGGCGCTGATCAAGCTGGACGAATTGAGCGTTAACCACGAGCAGGTGCGGCGTGGAATGGCGTGGGCATCTTCCCGTTCCAACAAAGGTAACGCACTGTTCGCATTGCAGGACGAAGCAAAAAAGGCCGGGCGCGGCTTATGGGCACAGGCCGATCCGATACCGCCCAAAGAATGGCGCAATACACACGCAACTCCTCAACAACAGCATGCCGAACAAAATAATCTTTGTGGCAGCAAACAACATTGTTCACAAATGAATTCTTGCGACGAGGCCAATTATTATCTGACGCATTGCAATGTCCCATCCTTGGACAAAAATCGCAATGGCATACCGTGCGAAAATTTATGCGCTGTTAGAAAGTAATCATTTCCAGTTTTCCCCCGGCATCGCAGCGCAGGGTATTTCCTGTTTCATGCCAATCCCCCAGCACCCAGCGCTCGCAATTTTTTCCATCTACACTATGCTGATGACACTTTGGCCGATGGGTGTGCCCATGAATCATGCGCGGGTAATGATGCTCGCGTAACAGGTTTGCAACTGCATCCTGATTGACATCCATGATGTCATTACTCTTGAGTTTTTTTGCATCCTCACTTCGTGACCGCAATTGTGCGATGGCAGCCTTGCGCTGCGCCAGCGACTGGGCAAGAAAATTTTGCTGCCATTTTGGATCATGTACTTGTTTACGAAAAGTCTGATACGCAATATCGTCGGTACACAGTAAATCGCCATGCGTCAGTAGCGTCGGTGTGCCATATAAATCAAGCAGCGTTGGGTCGGCCAGCAGCGTGACGCCGCATGCCCGGGCCAATTCCCGGCCCATTAACAAATCGCGGTTGCCATGCATGATGCTAACAGCAGTACCGCCAGCGGAAAGCGCGTGCAAAGCATCGCTAATCTGGCGATTAAACGGGTCGTCGATGTCATCATCACCGGCCCAGTACTCAAACAAATCGCCGAGAATGTAAAGTGCGTCCGCCCCGGGCGCAATCTTTTGAACAAAATGCAGAAACGCCCGCGTGCTATGCGGTTGTTCCACACAAAGATGCAAATCGGAAATAAATAAACTATGAGCCACGGAATAAATACGGAATAAATATCGCCCTGACGGGCTTAAAGGAAATTTGTTATAGCGTGTTGATCGGCCCGGTTTTCGTCACGTCTTTGATTGCTCAACACGTGACGAAATTTGTTCCCGCCAAACCGTTTGGTTACTTCGATTTCTCAAGTCCGGCGGGTTTGCCTGATTGCCCTGCCTGTTATTGCACCACTTCTGCTTTGGTAATAATTACATCTTCCAGCGGCACGTCCTGATGGCCCATTTTACCGCCAGTCTTGACCTTGCGAATCGAATCCAACACTTCTGCGCCGGACACTACTTTGCCGAATACACAGTAACCATAACCTTGGCTGCTGGATTGAGTGTAGTCAAGAAACATGTTGTCTTTCAGATTGATAAAAAACTGCGCTGTGGCTGAATGCGGATCGGATGTACGCGCCATGGCGATTGTATATTTATCGTTTGTCAGGCCATTGGCCGCTTCGTTTCGAATTGTCGACCTGGTGGGCTTTTCTTTCATGCCCGGCTCAAAACCACCGCCTTGAACCATAAAACCATCAATTACGCGATGGAACAACGTATTGTTGTAAAACCCGCTGTTCACGTAATCAAGAAAGTTTTTAACGGTAATCGGTGCCTTTTCGGCGTCCAGTTCGATGGTGATATCGCCATGGTTCGTATGCAATTTGATCATGCTATTTTTTCCTTTGTGTACTGAATGTTGTTGAGAAACTGGAGCCGCCTGCGCTGCGCCCAATAACAGGCAGCCCAGCAGCAGGGTGGAAAATATTTGTTGAAGTTTTATCATGTGGTTTCCTCGTAAACAATATTAAAACAATAACCGCTTGTTACTTTCCGTCATTGCACTTCTTCCGCCTTTTTAAGGACGACATCTTCCATTGGGACATTTTCAAGTCCAAAGCGTTTGCCGACCCTCACCTTGCTGATGGTATCCACTACCTCTGTACCCGCTATCACTTTGCCGAACACGCAATAGCCATATCCCTGCTTATCGGGCGCGGTGTAATTCAAGGAGTTATTGTCCTTCAGATTAATGAAAAACTGCGATGTCGCGGAATGAGGAGCAGATGAGCGTGCCATGGCGATAGTATATTTATCATTTTTCAAGCCATTTGCAGCTTCATTTTTTATTGGCGAATTGGTATTTTTGGGGGCCATTTTTGAAAGATTACTCATTGAGACCGTCCCAAATGAATAGTTATAGCCGCCACCCTGAATGACAAATCCATCAATCACACGATGAAATATGGTTTTATAGTAAAAACCACTGTTCACATATTCAAGAAAATTTTTAACCGTGGCAGGCGCTTTTTCAGCGTCCAGTTCAAGCGTGATTACTCCGTAATTGGTATGTAGTTTAACTTTGGCCATGCTAGATTTTCCGTTTATAGTTTGAAGGTTGGAAAGAATACCAGCTGATGCGGCACAACATCGCACGCAACTGAGCAGCAGGAAAGAGCCACATTGAAGTTCATAGTTTAATCATTGCTGCTTAGCCACACAGCGGCACAACGTTTTAATTCCCCATATGCAACCGCTACAGGTGAATATTAGTATTGGGTTACCGGAATTATTACCGAAAAATAACAACCGCCAAACTGACGGTCATACAAATTATTTTGCGGCACATTCTTCCTGGATGAACCATTTGTTGTTCAATTTTACCAGACGCATAATTTTATCAAAGGACGTATTCAAATAATCGGAACGATACACCTGATGGAAAGTAACAGTGGCATGGTTTTCATCCGCAAAATTAACCTTCTCATTGCTGACATTAACCTCAATATATTTGGGTGTACCAATACGTACCTTGCTATCTTTTTCCCATTGATCCCGGCTTTCACCATTCGGGGTTTTAAAATCTGCCGCATATAAATCCAAATAATTCCTGACATTCTGGGACGACCATACATCAGCCCAGTCACGCAATGCCTTCAACACTTCGGCACCATCATTGGCACCCAACTTTTTAACAACTGCAGGCTTGGCGGGCGATGCCGGTTCAGGCGTAGCGTCAACTGCTTTAACCGGCACAGATGCTGCCCCGGAAGCAGCGGTTTGCAATTTGACAGTGCCGGATTTACCCTGAGTGAACAGATCATTAATTAGCGTCAATTTGGTTTGTGCGGCAACATTGTTCCGGTCCAGCTGTATCGCACGCCCATACGATTGGCTTGCCATTTTGGCGTAGATATCACCCAAATTTTCATGTGCCGTAGCATACTTTGGGTGGTTATGGATCGCCCTTTCCAAAGCAATCTTCGCCTTGTCATATTGGCCTTGTCCGGCATACAACACGGCAAGATTATTATACGGTTCAGGCAATTCCGGAAAATCCTCGGTCAACGATACAAATATATCGGTTGCATCGTTGGTTTTAAGCTGGGCAGTCAAAATCAGCCCTTTCAGGAAACGAGCCTGCGCATCGTTGGGCTTATTGACGAGATAGGCATCGACCCGCTTCAGCGCTTGCGCGTGCTGATTCTGTTTGAATAATTTATTGATATCCTGGATTTCATCCGCACCTGCGGCAAGACTGAAGCATAGCAACAGTGCGCCTCCGCATAGCACCGCATGAAAGCCAAAACGGTTAAAATTATCCATTAGCGGTACTTTTCCGGAATGTTTTTATCATTGATATGAAATATTTGTTCACTTGGGCGTATACACACACGCCACGTTCTACCAAAACTTCTCTATCAATCAATCCTGCGTGAGTACACGCGAAATTTATGAAGCATTCAGAATAAATGGATTACCCAAGGGAACCGGATTCTATCAAATCTACCCATTTTTTTCACGGCTTCTCATATCAATTAACCAGGCTACCCACGGCTCATCTGTTTGAGCAAGGCGGTTTTCGGGTAAAATTGCCGTTCCTGTCTTGAAAGATCCATCGAATAATGAGCAGCCACACACAAGCCCCCATCACGCACTTCATCCGCAATATTATTGAGGCCGATCTGGCGAGTGGTAAACATGCAAATATTGTCACGCGCTTCCCGCCCGAGCCGAATGGATATCTGCACATTGGACATGCCAAATCCATTTGCCTGAATTTTGGTCTGGCAGGCGATTATCAGGGCCACTGCAATTTGCGCTTCGACGATACAAACCCGGAAAAAGAAAGCGAAGAATATGCACGCGCCATTCAGGAGGACGTTCAATGGCTGGGCTTTCAGTGGCAAGATGGGGTGCGATGGGCATCCGATTACTTCGAACAACTTTATGGTTACGCGGTCGAGTTAATCAAACAGGGCAAGGCTTATGTGGATGATCTCAGTGCCGAAGAGATGCGCGAATATCGCGGCACGCTTACTCATCCGGGCAAACCCAGTCCGTACCGCGAACGCTCTGTAGCCGAAAATCTTGATCTGTTTCAACGCATGCGTGCGGGTGAATTTGCCGATGGTGCCAAAGTGCTGCGTGCCAAAATCGACATGGCCTCCGGCAACATCAATCTGCGCGACCCGACGATTTACCGCATCCGTCGCGCACACCATATTCGAACCGGCGATACTTGGTGCATCTATCCGATGTACGATTACACGCATTGCATTTCGGATGCGCTGGAAGGTATTACCCATTCGTTATGCACGCTGGAATTTGAGGATCACCGGCCCTTGTATGATTGGGTGCTGGATCAACTAACCATCCCATCCCACCCTAGGCAAATTGAATTTTCTCGCCTGGAATTGCGTTACACCATTACCAGTAAACGCAAGTTATTGCAGCTGGTTACCGAGCAATATGTCTCCGGCTGGGATGATCCACGCATGCCGACCATTATCGGTATGCGCAGACGTGGATATACGCCCCAAGGTATCCGCGAATTTACCCGCAGAATCGGTATTTCCAAGAGCGAAAACGTGGTTGATATGGCTGTACTGGAAGCCTGCATCCGCGAAGATTTGGAAGCGCGTGCGGCACGCGTGATGGCGATTATTAACCCGCTGAAGGTCATCATCAGCAATTTTGTGGCGGGTGAAAGCCAATCGCGCGAAGCGGGCTTTCACCCGGAACATCCGGAATTTGGTAGCCGTGTAGTACCGTTCCGCAAAGAAATTTGGATTGAACATGACGATTTTACCGAAAACCCGCCTACCGGCTGGCAACGGTTAACACTCGGCGGTGAAGTGCGCTTGCGTTACAGTTACGTGATGCGCTGCGATGAAGTAATCAAAGATAATGCCGGTAATATAATTGAACTTCGCTGCTCTGTTGATCACGATACGCTGGGCAAAAATCCGGCGGGACGCAAAGTAAAAGGCGTGATTCATTGGCTATCCGTCGAACATGCACTGCCTGCGGAAATTCGTTTGTATGACCGCCTATTTACTGTGCCCGAACCGGACAACGATAAGACACGTAATTTCTGTGAATTCATCAACCCGGCCTCATTAACTGTGGTGCATGGTTGGGTCGAGCCTGTCGTGCGCGACGCGGCGCCCGAGACACGTTACCAATTTGAACGCCTCGGTTATTTTTGCACCGACCGGTATGAACACCAACCCGGCGGAAAACTGACATTCAATCGCACCGTGACGCTCAAAGATTCATGGACAAAAGATTAGGCCACACTGGCGTTACCCATCCTCATGATCATTAAGAGAAGTTTGCCTCAAGGTCTTTAAATGCTGAAAATTTACAATACGCTTACTCGCGACAAACAAGATTTTATTCCCGCCGAGCCCGGTAAAGTTCGCATGTATGTGTGCGGCATGACGGTGTATGACTATTGCCATCTCGGCCATGCACGAGTCATGGTGGTATTCGACATGGTATATCGCTGGCTTAAAGCAAGCGAACTGGACATAACCTATGTGCGAAATATCACCGATATTGACGATAAAATCATCAAACGCGCAGCAGAAAATAATGAGTCCATCCATGCGCTCACACAGCGTTTCATTGATGCGATGCATGAAGATGAACGTACCTTGAACATTCTGCCACCCGATTTTGAGCCACGGGCCACGCAATATATACCGCAAATGCTGGAGATGATCGCCCGGCTGGAAGCCAATGGATTAGCCTATCGAGCCGCTGATGGCGACATGAATTATGCGGTGCGCAAGTTTGCCGGTTACGGCAAATTATCCGGCAAATCACTGGCCGATTTGCGTGCCGGCGAACGGGTGGAAGTAAATGATGGCAAACTTGATCCGCTCGATTTCGTACTGTGGAAACATGCCAAAGATAACGAGCCGAGCGAAGTGAAATGGGATTCCCCGTGGGGGAAAGGACGACCCGGTTGGCATATCGAATGCTCGGCAATGAGTCAGGCAACGCTAGGTAATCATTTCGACATTCACGGCGGCGGGGCAGACTTGCAGTTCCCGCACCACGAAAATGAAATCGCCCAAAGCGAGGGGGCATGCCAGTGCAAGTATGTAAATGTCTGGATGCACAATGGCTTCGTGCGTGTAGACAACGAGAAGATGTCGAAAAGTCTCGGTAATTTTTTCACCATCCGCGAAGTGCTGAACGCATATGACGCGGAAGTCGTGCGCTTCTTTATTCTGCGCGCGCACTACCGCAGCCAGTTGAATTATTCCAATGCACATCTGGACGACGCAAAGCAATCATTAAAGCGCCTGTACACAGCATTAAAAAATATTGGAGCGCCAGTCGGGACAATTCCTACCGACTGGACTGAGCCTTATTCACAACGTTTTAAGGCGGCAATGGATGATGATTTCAATACACCTGAAGCAATAGCAGTTCTGTTTGATTTGGCAAATGAAGTGAACCGCAGCCATTCAATAGAAGCAGCCCAAAAACTTAAAACATTGGGCGGAGTGCTTGGTTTATTACAGCAACATCCCGATGATTATCTGCAAGGACGGCTAACCAAGAGGAACGCAATTACTGGCGATGCAAAGCCTGGCACAACCGACTTTATCCCACCGGGTCTTACCAAAAGGGTTGAAACGTTAATTACCGAACGAGCTATCGCCAAACAATCAAAAAATTTTGCCGAATCTGACCGCATTCGCAGAGAACTGTTGGAAGCAGGCATTGTATTGGAAGACCATGCATCCGGTACCACATGGCGACGCGCATAGTCACAGGAATAATCTAACAACAACTAAACATTGATAACATTTTATGATACTTGACCCACTTATTTACACTCGGTTTTGCCCTGTCTCATAGGACATTAGACCGGTTCGAATGTAGCGTATCAACTTAATTTCAAGTATTATAAAATCAGTCGGAAATTAGCTCCTGTTATGAAGCCACACAGGCGATACCATACAATCAACTAGTGGTGTTCGAGCTGACTATCCAAAATAAACAATTAATCAATTTACGGAGGTAATCATGGACGCAGCAACTGAAATGCAAGACCCGGTGATCTTTACCGACAGCGCGGCCAACAAGGTCAAAGAAATGATCGAAGAAGAGGATAACGCCAACTTGAAATTGCGCATTGCCGTAAGCGGCGGTGGATGTTCCGGCTTTCAATATGGCTTTACTCTGGATGAAGTAACCAACGAAGACGACACGGTACTGAATAAAAATGGCGTGCAGTTATTGATCGACCCCATGAGCATTCAATATCTAATGGGCGCTGAAATTGATTATGAAGATGGATTGGAAGGTTCGCAGTTCGTCATCAAAAATCCATCAGCCACTTCCACTTGTGGTTGCGGATCGTCCTTTTCCATGTAATTGGCGGCGTCGAAACTTTATATTCCGGAAGACACCAATATACCTTGGTGACCATACCGCCAAAATTTCGATCAGCCCGACAGAGCCCGTTATCAAAGCGAATAATAGTACGGCTTACTGCAGCGTTTTATCTTGGAAGGAATCCTGTGCACGATTCCTTCCCGCACTTCTAGTTCGGCCACTGAATGTACCTGCGAATCGCACCTTAATTGCACAGAATTCTCATACGGCCGGGTAATCTTATTTTCAAAATCGAGTAATGCCTCTTAATTTCTTGAGTCTCTACCTAATAAATTACAACTTACAACATCAATTCTACAGTTACATTACCGCTTCAAGGCCCTCCTTGAAAAACATGATTATTATCATAATTTGCTAGAATAATTGTTTTTAATAGTATAGAATGCACCGTCTTCGCTGTAATATGCGTTGTGGCGGACTGAAGTCCCGGTTTTGTATGTCAATTTAATTGTGAAGGAAATATATAATGAAACATCTTGCTCTGACTGCTGCCCTGTTGGCGTTATCTTTAACTGCTTGTGGCGAAAAACCCAAGGCACCTGCTGAAGCTCCTGCTGCTGTGGCTCCTGCTCCTGCTCCTGCTCCTGCTCCTGCTGCTGAACCTGCTTCAGCCCCTGCTCCTAGCGCGGCAGAACCAGCTGCTGCTGCCGGCGCAGCTCCTGCTGCCGGCGCAGATGCCCATAGCAAAGATGCAGCAAAGAAGTAATTTAATTACTTCAGTTTAAATAAAGCCGACTTTATGTCGGCTTTATTTTTTGTAACGCCCGCCTAAACAATTTCCCGCCAAGGAAACCCTCCTTCCTGCGTAGCCACACCAACCCATTCCGGGTCGCAATTAAGTGCCGCACTTAATGCATTTATCGCCAGTTCAGGTGTATTATTTTTACGGCTTAAATGCGCGGCCACAATGTGCTGCAATCGGCTACAGTCCAGCCGGGTCAAGAGCGTTGCCGCATCCATATTATTCAAATGACCAAACCGACCACCGACACGCTGCTTGAGACTTGCCGGATAATCACTGTTCGCCAACAGCATCACATCGTGATTACATTCCAACACCAATGCATCACAACCACTTAGCGTCGCCTCAATATGCGGAGTGGAACAACCAATATCGGTCAAAACCCCCAAGCGCTTCACGCCGTCGCTGAACATATACTGCACTGGCTCCACCGCATCATGCGGCACAGGAAAGGGCTGTACCACCAACCCATCGATGTCAAAGGGGCGGTGTGTATCTATTTTTGTCACGTTGGAAATATTACCCAACACGCTGGCTTGTGTACGGAACGTACCATGCGTCAACCATATCGGAATTGAATACTTGCGTGCCAATCGCGCCACACCGGCAATATGGTCACCATGCTCATGCGTCACCACAATGCCATTAAGACACCCGGGAGCCAAACCAAGACGCGCCAGACGCATACACGTATCGGCCAACGGAAAACCGCAATCCATTAACACACTGGTCTTGCCAACCTGCACCACCAATGCATTTCCTTCGCTACCGCTACCCAATGAAGCAAAACGCATCAATTTTAAAAACACCTACTTGGTCAACTGTTTGTACAACAATTCCATAATTCGCTGCGCGGCCTGATCCTTACCACCCTCTCCAGTTACAACACCAACATCACAACCCGCAGCATTATTCTGACGCACAGTCACTTGATAACGTGCCGAGCCTTCTTTAACAGCCTTTTGATCATTTTCATCACGCCAGAACATTAATCCATTGATCCAGCTTTTTTTCGTGGCTGCCTCTTTGCCTGCATTTACAAAATATATACCGCTAACCCTATCTTTGTCCTGCACATCAATACCAGCCTGATCCAATGCCAGCCCCACTTTGCGCCAACTCTTATCAAATGGCTCAGCCAACACAATAATCTTATTACCATTAATCTCTTGCAGCTTGACTCCTAATGACGGTTGGGCAGCAGCTCCTGATAACTGAGGCGTTTTCCCCGCCTGAGCCTGATTGTCCACTCCCCCGCTTAATTTAATCATTAATAACTGGAGCATACTGGCTTCCATCTCCGGATCACCTGGACGCGGCCTCCATTTAAAACCGTTCTTATCCACATCCAGCACCTCTTCCATACCCCGATGACTAATATAAATTTCAAAACCAGTGCCATCCTTGCTACGCTCAAAACGGGTGCGATACATGTCCTGCAGGCCGGAAGAATGCAGCTTATCGAATAAGTTACCCAGCACTTTACTTATGCCACTTCTCTGAACTTTGGCTTGTCTCTCTGCCCAATCTGTTTCAATAAGCCCCGCCCCGGAATTATCGGATTTGATAACAAATCCCTGTTCTTGCCAAAACTCTTTAACCAACGGCCACACACCCTCTATTTTGCCAGCCACGACCAACCAGCGCTGCGTGCCATTACGTTCCAAACGTATATTCTTCACCTCCGGCAACACGGCGATATCACTTCCAACTTGCACCGCTTGTCCGTCCTTAACAAAATCTGAAAAATTTGCTACTCCCTTACCTTCACTACCTGGTACGGTATGCTGATTCCTAACCACCGGCGTAGTCAAGTCGGGTGGGACCTCCAAGTTCGGCGCCTGATTTGCACCGGACTTATAATCAACCCGCTTGTTTTCCAAACCAATCGCACTGCAACCAACCAAAATCACCGATGCAAGAAATAGCACGGCTAAATTTAGCGTTCTCATGCCGTCCCTGAAATTACTTATTGTTGAACATTGCATAGTTTAAACACTCTGACGTTTTAGATACGCAGTAGCGGCGGGCGGAATCTACGTTCCGTCTCATTTTCCGCTATTACGAAGGATTGAACTGGTGCTTAGACTGAACAGACTCAGACTAGCAAACCACACCAGCCTGACGCATCGCACCCGCCACTATATCCCGGGAGACTGCTGACAATGGCGTAAGCGGCAACCGCAGTACATTTTTCATTTTTCCCATAGCCGACATCGCCCATTTTACTGGGATAGGATTAGCCTCAATGAACAAGTGGCGGTGCAATCCAAGCAATAGGAAATTAATCTCGCGTGCTTTGGCCACATCGCCGCTCAAAGCTGCCATGCACATTTCGTGCATTAACCCGGGTGCCACGTTGGCGGTAACGGAAATCGTACCATGCGCACCCAACAGTATCAGCGCCAGCGCACTCGCATCATCACCACTGTATATGGCAAAATCTTTGGGAGCCCGCAGCAATAAATCACTCCCGCGCTCGATATTACCGCTCGCATCCTTAATACCTACCACATTTGGAATTTGCGCCAAGCGCAACACAGTGTCATTGTGCATGTCCGCACAAGTACGTCCAGGTACGTTGTACAAAATATGCGGCATATCCACCGCTTCGGCAATCGCTTTAAAATGTAAATACAAGCCTTCCTGTGTTGGTTTGTTGTAATACGGCACCACTGTCAGAGAAGCATCTGCGCCGGCCTTTTTTGAGAAATCAGCCAACTCAATGGCCTCTTTGGTTGAATTCGCACCCGTTCCGGCAATCACTGGAATACGCCCAGCCGCATACTCCACCGCCACCTGAATCAGCAACTCATGTTCAGTTAAATCCACCGTAGGTGATTCACCCGTCGTGCCGACCACTACAATGCCATCCGTACCCTGCATGACATGAAAATCAATCAACTCACGAAACGCAGTTAAATCCAAACTGCCGTCCTCATGCATTGGCGTCACAATTGCAACAATACTGCCCTTAATCATGATGACACCCAGTAATGCAGGAGTTTAATTGGATGGCCGACAAGCTACATATTCTCAAACTTTGTATGCACATAATAGATTGCTTTTTATACATAAAACATTAACACACCATTGGCACATCAATTTATAACGGGGATGAGAGAGGCCTAACAGGCTCACCTCCAGGCCGCATACCTTAACGCACACCAAACAATTCAACATCAAAGATCAATGCTGCATTTGGCGGAATAACACCCCCAGCACCTCTTGCGCCGTAGCCCATTTCAGCGGGAATAATAAGAGTGCGCTGCCCCCCTACTTTCATACCGGCAACGCCTTGATCCCATCCCTTAATTACACGCCCCCCACCCAATGGAAAAGTAAACCGTGCGCCACGATCAAGAGAGCTATCGAATTTTGTACCTTTATTATTTGGTGCAGTTGCACTGTAAAGCCAGCCGGTGTAATGCACATCGACCAGTTTACCCGCCACAGCCTCTTGGCCCTCGCCAACTTTACGATCTATCTTGGTAAATTTCACAACGGCGGATGCGTCATTGTCCATGGCAGAAAATGCATTCTGGGTTAATAACATCATCGGCGCAAAAAACATACCGAAAAACAATAACGCTTTAATTTTATGCATGATCAAACCCCAATAAAAATAAGTTCACAATAATATCATTTAATCGAAAAACGTCCGCCAAGCGTGCTGGACGGATTTCACCTGTGAGATCCAAGGAAGCTCCGCTTAGATCCGCCAAACTATTTTGCAGTAGCTGCACCAACCGATGACGCAGCATTAACAGCAGACCCTCCTTTAGCCGCCTGCTTCATGGCATATGCCGCTTCCGGAGCGACATAATTTTCGTCGTGTTTGGCCAACACCTCATCCGCACGAAATATCCCGCCGCCTTCAAGCTTGCCATGCACCACCACCCCTTTCCCTTCCTTGAAAAGATCGGGCAATAAACCTTTATACACAACCTGCATACTTTTGGCAGTGTCGGTTATGCTGAACTGCACCGTTAAACCATCACTTTGACGCTTAACGCTGTCGACAACAACCAACCCACCCATACGAAAACCGCGTCCCTGCGGCGCTTCTTTATTAAGGACTTGACTCGGGGTAAAGTACAGGCTGATATTATCGTTCAGAGCATACAACACTAAACCTACAGCAGCACTTAAAATAGCAAGTGCGGCAACTATAAATACAAATTTTTTCTGACGCGGCTTCATGTAGTTTATCTTTCAGTTCAGTGTTATCTCAATCCGAATGGCTTATGAATTAACTCGATTCCGACCATTTTGAGTTTGTTTTATAAAATTTGTTCCATTGAGGGATTAAACACTCCACCCTTAAATTCAGATGACCCGAACTTTATTCAATTCAAAGTGTTTCTCACAATCCTTACAAAAGGCGAAATTATCAAGACGGCCGATTGACATACCGCATTACATTGCAGCGTCTCCTGCATTGCGCATCAGGTGTAACTGCTCAAGAATACGCGCCTTTCTGCGACGTACCATTACAATTTCGACGCAGAATATCAACAATGCCATTCCAAACGAACCCCATATGTACCAGGCATAACCATTCATGGAAAAAAACTCGCCCCAATTCATCGCCTGACCTCCGCAAGTTCCGACACCCACTGCACCTTACATTCACGCTCCAGAATAATACAACGCACCCGCAGTAAAGCCATTGCAATAGCATATAGCCAAACTGCCAACAGCATGGTGAACATACCCTGCTGCATAGCCACATGCATACTGGTACCGGTGAATTTTATCGTCGCCCCTTGATGCAGGGTATTCCACCATTGCACCGAGAAATAAATAATAGGAACATTGACCGAACCCACCATGGTAAGCAACGCACTGGCACGGTCGGCACGACGCGGGTCATCAATCGAGGCATGCAAGGCAATAAAGCCCAGATAAAGGAAAAGTAAAATAAGTTCGGAAGTCAATCGCGCATCCCACACCCACCATGCGCCCCACATCGGCTTACCCCACAACGCACCTGTCCATAACGAAAGGAATGCCAGCAACGCACCGGTAGGTGCCAGCGCGGAAGCCATCATGGAAGACAAGCGCGTATTGAAGATCAACCCAAGCGCAGCATAACCCGCCATGACCAGATAAATAAACATGGACAGGATGGAAGCAGGCACATGTATGAACATGATGCGATAAGCTTCGCTTTGCTGAACATCGGTCGGCGCCACAAAAAAGCCGATATAAATACCCACAACAAACAAGATTGCGGACGACCATGCAAACCACGGCACCATCTTGCCGGCAACCCCATAAAAAGTGCTCGGCGCGGAGTATTTAAACCAGTTTATAGCCAATATCTACTCAATTAAAAATTCAAGTCACTATTATTCTATCGAAATACGCAACGCAAGCGCCGTAATCCATGGCGTGAATACCAATGCCACCAATAGTATCGCACCCAGTAATGATAAATTCGGGCCCGCACTGGTTCCACTTACAACGGCCTCCACTGCGCCTGCTCCGAAAATCAACACCGGGATACATAACGGCAGCACCAGTAACGATATCAATGCCCCTCCGCCGCGCAAACCCAGCGTCAGCGCGGCACCGACCGCGCCTATCATGCTAAGTATCGGCGTACCAAGTAGCAAAGCAGCAATCAACACCCATAGTGCCTGTGCTGACATATCGAACTGCAAACCCAGCACTGGCGCCATAACTACCAGTGGCAAACCGGAAACCATCCAGTGCGCCAAAATTTTGGCCAGCACGAGCATCGACAACGATTGCGGAACCAACATCATCTGTTCCAGAGTGCCGTCCAAGTAATCCGCCAGAAACATGCGCCCCAGCGATAACATTGAAGCCAGCAATGCCGCCACCCAAACCACGCCGGGAGCGATTTTGCGCAACATGTCCATTTCCGGCCCGACCCCCAAAGGAAACAGACTGACCACAATAACGAAAAAAATCAATGTGGTCAGCACGTCGGCACGTCGCCGCATGGACAACACCAAGTCACGGCGAATCACTAAACTCAACAAACCCATCAGCGACAACTTATTCATGACAACGCAAGCTGCCGCATTACCACTCCCGCCACTTCCAGCGGCTGATGAGTGGTGTAGATCACCATACCGTTATTTTCCAGATGCTCGCCAATCAATTCCTGCATTAACCCAACCGCGCTTACATCCAGCGCTGTGAGTGGCTCATCCAATATCCATAATGAAGCATTGCCGAGCAGCAAGCGAGCCAACGCCACACGCCGGCGCTGCCCTTGAGATAACACTCTGACCGGCAAAGTTTCCCGTCCGCGCAAACCCATACGGCGTAGCGCCGCGATTATCTTTTGATCATCCACATTGCAACCAGCCAGCCCTGTACTAATTCGCAGATTCTCCAGCGCGTTCAATTCATCCTTGATGGCATTTAAATGACCCAAGTAGATCATCTCTGCATAAAATGCATCGCCCAACTCGCTGATGCTCTGCCCGCGCCAACGAATTTCGCCCGCAACAGGTGTCATAAATCCGCATAACGTACGCAACAAACTGGTCTTTCCGCTGCCATTGGCGCCCTGCACCTGCAGTAACTCACCGGCTGATAGAGAAAATTTCAGATTAGAAAATAGCAGATGATCTCCGCGACTACAAGCAAGATTGCTAACTTCCAACATTACGCGACCAATTGGGCTCAATTAAAATAGCTTGGAATTGTATACGATTGCACTGGTGTGTGTTAGCCAAAAAGCAACGGCCCTGATACGGCAATAAAAAGAACGTCTATCAGGCTGCTGAAAAACCCCCCCAGTGTAGGTAGTTGGTAAAATAGCGCCATTGAAATGCGGAGATATAACAATGCGCGGCGTAGACGTTCAACCGATGA
>JBIIMQ010000117.1:0-6349 GCA_044337935.1 Candidatus Nitrotoga sp. | reverse complement strand
CATTATTTGGTTTGCCCAACTCAAGGAATTTCTGCCCACCGTTATTAATGATGTAGGGGATACTGGCGAACGTTTCGGTGTTATTAATGGTGGTCGGTTTACCATACAAACCAAAGCTCGCCGGGAATGGCGGCTTGAATCGTGGCTGACCTTTTTTACCTTCGATGGACTCCAACAGTGCAGTCTCTTCGCCACAGATGTAAGCACCATAACCCAAGTGGTTATGCAAATCGAAACTGAAATCGCTGCCTAGTATGTTATTCCCGAGATAGCCCGCTGCGCGAGCCTCTTCACAGGCGGCCTCCATGCGTTCATATGCCTCGAAAATTTCACCGTGAACATAGTTGTAGCCCACCTTAACGCCCATGGTATAGGCTGCAATAGCCATACCTTCTATAAGGAGGTGCGGGTTGTAGCGAAGGATATCTCTATCCTTGAAAGTACCGGGCTCGCCCTCATCGGAATTACATACCAGAAATTTATCCCCCTGGTAGTTGCGCGGCATAAAACTCCATTTCAGACCTGTGGGAAAACCTGCACCTCCACGACCACGCAGTCCGGAATTTTTAACCTCGGTAATGATAGCCTCGGGAGTCATTTTTTCCGCCAAGACGTTTTTCAAGGCTTGATAACCACCTACCTTGAGATAGTTTTCCAACGTCCACGGTTGGTCAAAATGCATGGTACTAAGCAAAATTGGGGTAGTCATTCTTTATCCAATTCCGCCAAAATTTGATCAATCTTTTCCTTGGTCAAACGACCGCACGTTTTTTTGTTGTTGATCATAAATAACGGCGCCTCATCACAGACGTTCTGGCATTCACCTTCACGCAGTCCAAATTTACCATCAGCCGTCACTTCACCTACCCCAATACCGAGCTTGCTTTTGATATATTCCAAGGTCTCCATGGCACCCACCAATTGACAGGACAGATTGGTACACACGGTAAGCGTGTGTCGCCCCATGGGTTTGAGGTTATACATATTATAAAAAGTTGCCACCTCATACACACTCATCTGCGGCATATCCAGATAAGCAGCAACATCAGCCATGTCGCTGGTGTCAATCCAACCCTTTTCATCCTGCACAAAACGCAGTGCAGACATAACCGCAGATTGCTTCCGATCAGGCGGATACTTTTTTAACTCTCGGTCTGTTTTTGCTCGAACTTGCTCGGATAACATCAAATAACCTCTAAAAATGCCGTTATTGTAAAAGCCAGAATCCGGTCTTCAGACAAGGCGTTCGCAGAAACGATGAATTTAAAATTATTAGAAGAATTCATCAGCGGTCAACCTCACCAAAAACTATATCTTGCGTACCGATAATAGCAACCACATCAGCAATCATATGACCACGCGACATTTCATCCAGCGCAGCAATATGAGCAAAACCGGGAGCGCGAATTTTTAAACGATAGGGCTTGTTTGCTCCGTCCGAGATGATATAGATACCAAACTCGCCTTTAGGATGCTCTACTGCCGCGTAAGCCTCACCAGACGGAACATGCATCCCCTCGGTAAACAGTTTGAAATGGTGTATCAATTCTTCCATGTTCTGCTTCATCGATTCACGCTTGGGGGGCGCGACCTTAAAGTTATTCACTATCACCGGACCGGGATTCTGACGCAACCAGTTAATGCATTGCTTGATAATACGGTTCGATTGGCGCATTTCTTCCACTCGCACCAGATAGCGATCGTAACAATCTCCCTCGACACCCACAGGAATATCGAAATCAATACGATCATATACTTCGTAAGGCTGCTTTTTACGCAAATCCCATGCAATACCGGAGCCACGTAACATGGGGCCGCTAAAGCCCAACGCTTGGGCACGTTCCGGCGTGACCACACCGATGCCAACAGTACGCTGTTTCCAAATTCGGTTGTTGGTCAACAAAGTCTCATATTCATCCACGCAAGTGGGGAAACGATTCGTGAAGTCCTCCATAAAATCAAGTAAAGAACCTTCCCGATTCTCATTCATCTTTTTTACGGCTGCGGCATTGTGAATCTTGGATGCCTGATACATAGGCATGGAATCAGGTAAATCACGATAAACCCCGCCCGGGCGATAATATGCAGCATGCAGTCGGGCACCCGATACAGCCTCATACACATCCATCAGGTCTTCACGTTCACGGAATGCATATAAAAATACTGTCATTGCACCAATATCGAGCGCGTGAGCCCCAAGCCATAACAGATGATTCATGACGCGGGTAATTTCATCGAACATTACCCGAATATACTGCGCTCTCAACGGCACTTCGAGAGCAAGTAATTTTTCAACCGCCAAGACATAAGCATGCTCGTTGCACATCATCGACACGTAGTCGAGGCGATCCATATAAGGCAGAGATTGCAGATATGTCTTATGCTCGGCCAGCTTCTCGGTACCACGGTGTAGCAACCCGATATGCGGATCAGCGCGCTCGATCACCTCGCCATCCAATTCCAGAACCAGACGCAACACACCGTGCGCAGACGGATGTTGCGGCCCAAAATTCATGGTGTAATTTTTTATTTCAGCCATGATATAAAACTTTCACCCCGGTTTTCCCACAAACAGGGAAAAATAAAATCCCCGACAAAGCAGCCATCTGCACACTCAGGTCTTGATTGACCAAAATCTCAAATTTCATTTCATCCCCCCGTAATGTTCTTCACGAATGATGCGGGGAACAAGTTCTCGCGGCTCAATCGACACAGGCTGATAAATAACACGCTGCTGCTCGGGGTCGTAGCGCATCTCAACATGACCCGATAATGGGAAATCCTTACGGAACGGATTACCCACAAAACCGTAATCAGTCAGCAGGCGGCGCAAATCGGGATGATCCGTAAACACTATGCCATACAAGTCAAATGCCTCACGCTCATACCAGTTCGCACACGGCCAAATGTTCGCCACGGAACTCAATATTGGCAGATCATTGTCTTCAATAAATACTCGCACGCGCAAGCGGACATTGTGGGTCAACGACAATAAATGGTAGACCACAGCAAATCGGGAAGGATAACTGTCGGAAACGTCATCCGATTTAAGATATGCACCACCCTCGCAAACTTCACTTCCATACGTAAGGTAATCCACTCCACACAAATCCATCAACTGTTCAAAACGCAAATCGGGATCATCACGCAAACGCGTTAGCACCTCCAACATATCTGCGGCACTTACAACCAAAGTTAATTCGCCCAGCACATTTTCCAGGCTCACTATACTTTTAGCGAATATTGCGCTCAAGTTGGTAGTCAAGAGGTTTAAATTGGCAGCCATGTTCTGTACCGGTGTCGTGAGAATCGAGTTTATGATGGATTTTTTGAAATTATAGGCAAGCTGCACAGGCCAATATTATTATGCCTATGTAGCTTAGATGGGTGGTGAGCATCGGTTTGAACAGGAACCGATAGCAACTCTTGAGTATTATAAATATCGCACATAAGCCTAACGCGCAATTGTATTAGTTCGTTTAATCTTGTTTTGCAACTGGATAATGCCGTACAGCAATGCTTCAGCAGTGGGCGGACAACCCGGAACATACACATCTACCGGCACGATTCGATCACAGCCCCGTACAACTGAATAGGAATAGTGATAATAACCACCGCCATTTGCACATGATCCCATCGAAATCACCCAGCGTGGTTCAGCCATCTGGTCATACACTTTACGTAGCGCCGGCGCCATTTTATTGCACAACGTACCGGCCACTACCATCACATCAGATTGCCGCGGACTGGGACGAAACGTTATGCCAAACCGATCCAGGTCATAACGTGATGCACCCGCCTGCATCATCTCCACCGCACAACAAGCCAAACCAAAAGTCATAGGCCACAGCGACCCCGTACGGGCATAATTTATTAAAACGTCCAACGAAGTAGTAACAACGCCTTTTTCCAGAACTCCTTCTATTCCCATTCCAGAGCTCCCTTTTTCCATTCGTAGATAAATCCAACCACGAGGATAGCCAAGAAAACCAACATGGCAATATATCCAAACAGACCAATTTCTTTAAGAACTACCGCCCATGGAAATAAAAACGCAATTTCCAAATCGAACAAAATAAACAAAATGGCGACAAGATAATATCGCACATCAAATTTCATCCGTGCGTCTTCAAACGCACCGAATCCGCATTCATAAGGTGACAATTTTGCATCATCCGGGCGATTAGGAGCCGCCAGCCGACCCAGCATCAATGGCGCCACACCCATCAATAGTCCAACGACTATAAACAATAAGACCGGAAAATAGTTTTCCAACATCTAAGCTTCTCCCATCCGTACCGCCACATAAACTACGGCGTTTGGAACACTTCACTAGTTTAATTAACCAGAGCCTGGAAAACTTTGGTTTGAAAATTTGGTGCCGATGAGCAGACTCGAACTGCTACAGCTTTCGCCACTAGCCCCTCAAGCTAGCGTGTCTACCAATTTCACCACATCGGCATAATTTTATTATTTCGGTATTTCCTGAGACTTTGAACCTGAACCAGGCACATCACCTGCACCCGGCGTTAACGCAGGTGCAGTTGCAGGTTGCACCGATTTTGACACTTCATGCTTATCCATCACCCCGCGTGATTGCGACTGGTTAGCATAAATATATGTTAGCGACATACTTGTAATAAAGAACACGCCCGTAGCAATAGCAGTACTACGACTCAAAAAATTGGCCGACCCACTCGAGCCAAATATACTTCCAGCCGAACCCGTACCAAAAGCCGCACCCATATCAGCCCCTTTTCCGTGCTGCATAAGAACCAAGCCAACCAGCACCGTTGCGGCAATTACATGTACAACCCAAATAAAAATTTCCACTCACCACTCCAAAAAATAGAATTTATGATTGACCGGCGTTGCAGATCGCCAAGAAATCCGCTGCAACCAAAGATGCTCCGCCAATTAACCCACCGTCAATATCCGGCATATCCAGTAATTCGGCAGCATTTGAAGCATTAACACTGCCGCCGTAAAGTATACGCAATGCCAGACCAAATGCCTCATCAAAACCGGCGATACGCTTACGGATAAAAGCATGTACTTCTTGTGCCTGCTCGGGTGAAGCGGTCTTGCCGGTACCGATCGCCCAAACGGGCTCGTAAGCGACAACGGCAGAGCGAAACGATCCTACACCGCAAAGCTTGGTAATTTCTGCCAACTGCTCTGCCACTACAGTTTCCGTAGTGCCGGCTTCACGCTGCTCCAATGTTTCTCCAACACAGATAATGGGTGTCAACCCGGCCTTTTGAACCGCAGCGAACTTTTCCGCCACCAGCCTGCTGGTCTCGCCATACAGGTTGCGCCGTTCAGAATGCCCAACGATCGCATAATTGCAACCAAAATCACGCAGCATGGAAGTAGACACTTCACCGGTATAAGCTCCTTTTTCTGCTTGATGAACATTCTGCGCACCCCATTTTACCGG
Source organism: Candidatus Nitrotoga sp. (assembly GCA_044337935.1). Taxonomy (GTDB): domain Bacteria; phylum Pseudomonadota; class Gammaproteobacteria; order Burkholderiales; family Gallionellaceae; genus Nitrotoga. The sequence goes on along the minus strand of JBIIMQ010000117.1, from coordinate 909 downwards.
AGTGCCACGCAGTAACGACTGCGCTTGTGCAAGATACGGAAACGGAACACATACCGCGCAATCTACTCCCGACATTTGCGCTACGCCATTTGCCACCACTTTCAACAAAGCCTCATTTTTGGTCAGCGCCCCATTCATCTTCCAATTTCCGACAATGAATTTGCGTTGCATTTTAACTGAGCCTTTCAAAACAACTAAAACGGCTATGCTACCCGCGAAAATTAAAACGGTCAATCTCACTTCCGCCTGCGGCAACACACCCCAAAAAAAAATTACACCACCCCTTTCGTTATATTTGAACACATAAAAAAACGTTTATTATCAACAAATAATACCAATTACGTATTTTCCATTCCCAGCAAAATATGCATTAATTACTCATGCAAATAACTACAAATTCAAATACAAAATGCACCCCTTGCATATCAATTCAATACAGCAGATATTTGTTTTCAAAGAGTACGATAAGGACGCTTAATCATTACTTAATATTTCATTGATTCAAGCATCACCAGCAGATGAATTATGAAAATGTACAGCTATAATGCCAACACAAAAAAATTAAAAACGGCATGAAAAAAATTGAAAAATTATTGGAACTCCACTCGGCGTCAGCTCTTAATTCATACCCGTGCCTAGCCTCGATATATATGCCTTGCTACCTAAATTCTCGTTTCGTACCAACAATGGCTTCGTTTAATCAGATACACCACGGACAACATGACCGGAACCTCAATTAACACACCAACAACGGTGGCAAGTGCCGCACCCGATTCAAAGCCGAACAGGCTAATGGCAGCCGCCACTGCCAATTCAAAGAAGTTACTTGCTCCGATCAGTGCCGACGGGCCCGCTACGCAGTGCGCTTCACCGAAGCGGCGATTCAACCAATATGCCAAGCCGGAATTG
>JBIIMQ010000023.1:0-19952 GCA_044337935.1 Candidatus Nitrotoga sp. | reverse complement strand
CAAGAGCATCGCAGTGAATACCCTTTTCGCTGTGGGCGACGATAGAATCGATAGCACCCAAGATAGGCTGCGCACCACCAACTTGCAAGTATATGGTGCCGACAAGGTATGGCGGCAACTCAAACGTGAAAGAATACAGATTGCTCGCTGCACGGTAGAACGACTCATGAAACGGTTGGGACTGGAAGGTGTTCTGGTTCAATCATCAGCGTTTGCTGGGACCTCTCGGCTATATGCCGCCGGCAGAAGCTGAGGCATAATACTATCGGCAGTTAGCCAACTCGGATTCTGCCAGTGTTCCTTAAACCAAATAGCCTCCACGAAACCCGAGGCGATTCATTATGGAGTTGTTACCGAAGTAAAACATGAGTAAAAATTCGCCAATAGTGCTTGCCCGGCAAGCTTTAACACAACTTTCTAATGACAGAATCCCGCCAACGCCGGATAACTATCGACGTGCATATGATAGTGTATCAGGTGTTAAGTCATTGGATCATTATGAAATCATTAGTAAATCTCTAGAGAGTGTTTTATATGAGATGGGCAGGGAGCGTTTTGAGTTGATAACAGTTGCTGAGTCTATTCCAAAGTTGGTTGAAAATTCGGATACGACAGCAGTAGAGAAATTGTTACGCGGTCTTTTTACAACATCCTCTGATGAAGCTACGGAGGTTAATTGGGCTACGCTTTTGCATTCACTGATAAAAAAGTTAGAGGTGAGTCATGAAGATTTCAGTTCAAGACAAAAAATTGAGAAGTTGAGCCATCTATTGACTAGATTTGCCAATAGTCCAAAACAATTGGGTCGGCAGATGCATCTTTTAATCGCGTCTTGGAGTATGGATTCGATTGCCCATCAGAATACTGAAGCAGCATCCGTGAATGTGGGGGGGGTAATACAGGGGCAATCCGTAGCTCAGGAGACGACTCATAAAACTAATCAGAGTGTTGTTCCTGATGACAGTCAGCAGAGTCTGGCGATTGTTTGGCGAGACATGCTGATTAGGACAATTAATCTGGTTGTTTTGCCGCAGTTCCCGGATGCTACTACAGGTGCCGAGCAGCGAATTGAATCGTTGTTAGAACGTATGCGTGAATCACTGACAATAGAGGAGGTGAATGCGCTGGGCGAGATATTGAAGACGATTTTACTTCGTGCCGAGTTGCAGAATGATTCGCAGAGACGTATGCAGGAATTACTGGTTCAGATGCTGCGCTTGTTGGTTTCTAGTATGGGTGAAATAGCTATTGAAGACAAGTGGTTGCACGGTCAAATTAAGATTGTTCAAGAGATTATTTCGCAGCCTATTAGTATTGATGCGCTGTCTAATGCTGAAAATAGTCTGAAAGAGTTGCTTTATAGGCAGTCATATATCAGACCCGGACTTATGGAAGCGCAGGCATCCATCAAAAAAATGACGACTGCCTTTGTTAGTAATTTAGCAAATATTACCAAGAGTACAGGTAGTTATCAGACTAAAATCGAAAATTATCAGGAGCAAATTTCATCAGCCCATGTTGCCGATAATGTAAGTACCATACTTGAAAATTTGGTAGGAGATGTACGCCAGATGGGTGAGGATGCGAAGCGCAATCTGGAATCTTTTCAGGAAATTCAGAAAAAAGTAGAGGAAGCTGAAAAGAAGATTAATGATCTCACTGTAAAGCTTGATTACATTAGTGAAGTTGCGCATCAGGATTTTTTAACTGGGGCGTTGAACAGGCGTGGTATGGATGCGGCTTTGGTGCGAGAGTTTGAAAGAGCTGATAGGCACGGCACTCCCTTGTCGTTAGCAATGATGGATATTGATCATTTTAAAAAGATAAACGATAACATGGGGCATTCTGCCGGTGATGTAGCACTTGCGCATTTAGCGAAAGTGGTTAAGGGCATCATGCGTAGCACCGATGTATTGGCTCGTTATGGCGGTGAGGAATTCACCATTATTCTTCCTGGCACAAAGGAAAGTGATGCTATAGAGGTAATTCAAGGGGTGCAGCGCGAGTTAACAAAAAATTTCTTCTTGAACAATAACGAGCGGGTGCTTATAACTTTTAGTGCAGGTGTGGCAGAGCGGTTTGCAGATGAATCCATTGATGAGGTAATGTCACGAGCGGACGTGGCACTTTATCAGGCCAAACAGAGTGGACGTAACCGGGTGGTTGGCGCATCAGTCCCCAGGTAAGTTCCATCATTGAAGTATCTGAGTAAAAGAAGAAATTTAATAATTTTGATTAAAAATCAATATACACAATTTGTATTGTGATTCTGTTTGTTAAGATAGAGGATGCCTCTGTCGAATCGATTAAATTGGATCTTGGGCAAGATTTTGCTGTCAGCTTTGGTTTAAGCCTACACAATTTATTCGATTAAGTGATTTTCGATTGCGTAGCGAACTGCTTCGGCATTGTTTTTCAATTTCATTTTTTCCAATAACCGTGCACGATAAACACTGATAGTTTTGGCGCTGAGTGACATTACCTCTGCCATTTCGCTCAGACTCTTGCCTGATGCCATCAGGCATAGTGTTTGATATTCCCGGTTGGACAAAGCTTGGTGAGATAATTCTTGAAATCCCTGAGTCAGGCCGTTGGCTAATTCTTCTGCCAGTTCGGTACTAATATATTTTTTGCCACTGGCAACTTGTCGTATGGCAGTAACCAGTTGAGTGGGCGCGCTTTGCTTGCTGAGATATCCTGCAGCCCCAGCTTTCATGGATCGAAGCGCATAATGGTTTTCTTCATGCATGCTGAGTATGAGCACCGGTAATTGTGGTTTGTTGATTCTTAGCTGTTTAAGCACATCAATGCCGTTTTTATCAGGCATGCTGATGTCAAGTAATACCAAATCATAGGTGTTGGCTTGTGCTAATTTGATGGCCTGCATACCATTTTCAGCTTCTCCGGTTACGCGTATATCTTCAGTGTCATTGAGAATTTGTTTCATGCCCTTGCGGATCAGTGCGTGATCGTCTGCTACTAATATGTTAATCATGGTGTTAATTTTAATGGTGGCTTACATTTTTTTAATGCGTTGGTGATAGGTGCAAACCGTTAATCGTGCCTGGCTTTGGGGAGTGTGGGATGCGTGCTTTGATTGTGGTTCCTGAGCCGGGAGTGCTATGGATAAGTACATTCCCGCCGAAATAAGAAACTCGTTCGTTAATGCCTCGTAGTCCAAAAGAGCGAGGTTTACTGCGGTCAGTTTCGGTAAAGCCTAACCCATCGTCGCTAACGGTCATTTCGATACCGGTAGCCTGATTGTGCAGATCAATTTTTACCTTGGTTGCTTGCGCGTGTTTCATGATGTTAGTAAGTGTTTCCTGCAGGATACGGAACAGGGCAATGGCGACATCCGGGTCCAAGGTGATATCTTCATCAGGATGATTGAATATGCAAGAAATACCTGTGCGCTGTTTAAATTCATCCACTTCAATCTCCATTGCCGTGGTAATTCCAAAGCAATCCAGTGTGCTTGGACGTAGAGAATGGGAGATATCATTAGCGGCGGTTGTACATTTATCAATTAAATTTTCAATGTCTTTAATTTTTGCAGTGAGCTCGGGTAATTCTTTAGTTTGTAGGCGTCCACCTAGCCAAGCGATATTGAGTTTGATGGCTGTAAGCGTGCTTCCTAAACCATCATGTACTTCTCGTGCAATATGCAGTCTCTCTTGTTCTCGTACAAGTTGAACATGGGAGGATAGCTCTCGTAATTGTTCCTGTGAGTGTTTTATTTCAATTTCTGCCTGCTTGCTTTGGCTGATGTTGGACATAATACCTTCCCACAGAATTTCGCCATGCAATGTTTTTCGGGGGCTGCAACGTAGATTAATCCATTTTATTTCACCTTCTGGCAATATCACAATACGCCCTTCCCAGTTCCAAAAAGAAAGATTACCGGCTGAGACTTGCATGGATTGTTCATAGGAAATTCGATCATCAGGATGCAGCATCTCCATGAATAACTGGGGGTGTTTCTCCAAATCCTGTGGATTTAAGTCGAGCAAAGCTTTGCTGCCATCGCTGATATATGGGAAGGAAATGTTCCCATCATTTTTACGTAATACCTGATAGGCCATGCCAGGCAAGTTGGTGATGAAGGCCTGTAGACGTGCCTGATTTTCTTGCAGGGCGATTTGTGCTTGGTGGTGTTCGTAACGGATACGTGCAGCACGTAAATTGTACGCTATCGAAGGAGCGAGCCTGCTCAAACTTCCTTTGAAAATGTAATCGTTTGCACCGGATTGCATGGTGTGAATAATGGTTTCTTCATGCAAGTTATATGACAGAAATAGAAAAGGAAGATCAATTCTATTTGACTGCATTAGTTCGAGTGCAGCAAGTCCGCAAAATCCGGATGGATCATAGCTGCATAGCACTACGTCCCATTCATTATCACTTAAGGCGGTTTGCATCGTGGATGCGTTATCTACTTGTTGATGTATAACTTCATAACCGCTTTGTTCCAGCTTGGTCAGTGTGCGTTGGGCATCCTCTGGTGATGTTTCCACTAGTAAGACACGAAGTTTATTGGCAACCATAATTTATTGTTTTGTAAGGTTTAGGCTACATTGCAATAATACAGAAATTCATTATATTTTTATATAATTTTTTAATGCTTTCAGTGTGTTGAGTTTGTTATGCCTGCTTTGAGCATGCAAATCAGCAACACTACTTGCATTGTCGATTTTTTTGTCAGTAATGTTTTTTGATGAATTGCCTTTTGTTTAACCGAGTGCCTAATAATACATATTTTCCGACGGTCTGTGCTATTAGGCACAATAGGTAAAAGACAATAAAAACATTAAAGTTTTTCTATTGCCCGTCGATAACATAAATGCTGGCTCGAATTTGTTCCCCTTGCAGATTCCATCCTGCATAAAAATATATTAATTATCATATTGTTATGATTTTAATCGGTGTGATGTAAAAAATATTAAAAAATTTATTAAAAAAACCTAAAGTTTTTTCTGAGTGTGTCGATAATATAAAGGTGAGCTTGAGTTTGTCTCCGTGCAACCTTGAGTGAGTGTTTAATCTTCGTTTTTCCGCCTACCGCTTGGCACGGGTAAGTGGGTGTTGGTCTATCCGTGTAGGAAAAATTCTTACAAAGAGATTAGAAGTCTTCTGATTTTTTTCTGTACGTCCGTGTAGCAATATTCAACCGTCGAAAAAGACAGTGTTGTTAACTTGCAAGGGGACGAATCATGAATACAGATCAACTTCATCAAGAAATTAAAGAAGCCAACCTTTCCTATATGCTGCTTGCTCGGCAGATGATTCAGGAAGATAAAGAGGCAGCTATTTTTCGTCTTGGAATTAATCAGGAAATGGCTGAACTCATCGCAGGTCTTAGCTCGGCTCAATTACTCAAAATGGCGGCATCCAATATGTTGTTGTGCCGCTTTCGTTTTGATGAAAAATTGCTTCTCAATATGATTACCGATTACAACAAGAACAGAATGATGTCGCAGGCACACACCACCATTCTGATGGCTGGTCAACCAGTAGAGGCTTTGGCTGCTTGATTTGAAATCAACTATCGGGAGGATGTCATGCGAAATACAAGTGTGGTTACGGAAGCATACCAAATTCAGATTGCTGCGGATTTAATCAGGTTCGGCGCACGTCTACAATTATTACAGGAAGAAACTGCTTTAAGTCGTGAGCGTTTGCTTAAGCTGTATAAGGAAATAAAGGGTGTTTCACCGTCCAAAGGTATGTTGCCCTATTCAACTGATTGGTTCATGAGTTGGTCGGCTAATATCCATTCTTCCATGTTTATTGATATTCATCAGTTTATGTTGATGCATACCCGTTTAACGGGCGTTGAAGCACTGATTAAAAGTTATTGTCTGTATCTTGAGCAAATTAATGCCAGCGGTGATGAGCCAATATTGAGTATTACTCGTGCATGGTTTTTGGTGCGGTTCTTTGATGCAAAGATGCTGCAATTGACTGGTTGTACCGAATGTGGCGGACATTTCGTGGCGCATGCCAATGGGCTGTATACCGATTACGTGTGCGGTATCTGCCGTCCACCTTCACGTGCTGGAAAAACAAAAAGAAATTCCATGGTATCAAGCCTATCAGCGATGGGGATGGCGAATTAAAGTTTGACTGGTGGGTGCCGTTACTAGCACAAAATATTACGTGGAATAATGGTCATGATATTTAAGCTGTCAGGCTGTGCGGGTGAACGAAATAATCCAATTATATCAGTTTGTTGTATGGATTTATTGCCGGGGATAATTCCGCACAGCTACAAATTGTTGTGTTGTGCAGAACCTGAGGGGGCTGGGACATGCTGGTAATTGTCGGATATATCGTCATTATAATTTCCGTGTTTGGTGGTTATGCTCTGGCAGGTGGGCATTTGCATGCCTTGGTTCAACCCATTGAGCTATTGATGATAGCGGGTGCCGGTTCGGGTGCATTTTTAGTGGGAAATAGCGGTAAGACGCTTAAGGCTACTCTGAAAGCATTGCCTACTGTATTTAAAGGTGCCAAATACACTAAAGATAACTATATGGAGTTAATGGCTTTACTTTACGAATTGCTTAGTAAAATCCGTAAGGAAGGGTTAATGGCCATTGAAAATGATATTGAGAATGCACATGAAAGTCCGCTTTTTGCCAAGTATCCGAAAGTAGTGGCGGATCATCATGTTATTGAATTCATATCGGATTATCTGCGAATAATGTTGAGTGGTAATCTTAATGCAATGGAGATTGAAAATCTGATGGATGTGGAAATAGAGACACATCATCATGAGGAAATGGTTCCATCGCACGCGATAGCCAAGTTTGGTGATGCCCTGCCGGCATTTGGTATTGTGGCGGCGGTTATGGGGGTAGTGCATACCATGGGATCTGTTGGAATTCCCCCTGCGGAATTGGGTGTGCTTATCGGTGCAGCATTGGTCGGTACATTTTTGGGTATCCTGCTGGCGTATGGTTTTGTTGGTCCGTTGGCGACCATATTGGAGCAAAAAGCAGAGGAGTCGAGCAAGATGTTCCAGACAGTCAAGGTTACTTTGTTGGCGAATCTGAATGGTTATGCTCCGGCGATGGCGGTAGAGTTTGGCCGTAAGGTACTTAATTCTACCGAACGCCCAGGTTTCTCTGAGTTGGAAGAACACGTCAAACAAAAACGCTGAATAGAGAGTTCATAAAGAGAACCGTATTATGGCGAATGACGATAAAAGGCTCATAGTAGTCAAGCGTATTAAGAAAGTGGCAGGTGGACATCACGGCGGAGCATGGAAAATTGCTTACGCCGATTTTGTTACTGCAATGATGGCCTTCTTTCTCCTGATGTGGTTGTTGGGTTCAACTACCAAGGGTGATTTAAAAGGTATTGCCGATTATTTTAATGCGCCGCTCAAGGTTTCATTGTTGGGTGGATCCGGTAGCGGTGATAGCTCCAGCCTGATTAAGGGCGGTGGTAAAGATTTAACGCATAGTGAAGGCCAGGTAAAACAGGGGGAGCTTCCGACTGAAAAGAGAACGGTTAATTTAAAGGTGGCAGCTGAAGAGGCGCTGCGTATTGAGAGAAAAAATGAGCTGGAGAAGCTCAAGGGATTGAAATCCGGTTTGGAAAAACTAATTGATGCCGATGCCAAACTGCAACAATTCAAGAAACAAATCATGCTTGATATTACTACCGAGGGTTTGCGTATTCAAATTGTGGATGCAGAAAAACGCCCTATGTTTCAGAGTGGAAGTGCGCAACTTGAGTCTTATTCGAAAGAAATTTTGCGAGCGATTGGCAAGATGTTGAATCAAGTGCCAAACAAAGTAAGTTTGTCAGGGCATACAGATGCACAGCCATATTCTTTTGGAGAAAAAGGCTACAGTAATTGGGATTTGTCGGCAGATCGTGCTAATGCATCGCGTCGCGAATTAATTGCGGGTGGGATGGATGAGGAAAAAATGGTGCGGGTGGTAGGATTGTCATCTGCTGTGTTATTTGATGCGAAAGATCCATTCAATCCTGTTAATCGCCGCATTAATATTATCGTGATGAATAAAAAGGCAGAGGAGTCTGTGCGCACCGATGGTGGTACAGTCGAAGTGGAAGCTGAGAATGCGCCAGCTGCGCCTGAATTAATAAAGGATAATATTGAGAGTAAGAATGCTCGCCGATAATTTTAATTAAGAAAGCACAGTTAACACCCAGTAGCTTGTTGCGGGGTGATTCATTTCTGCTATATGTTATTGAATAATGGCTATGCAATGCTCTGAACAGGCACCTATGATCAGACTGAATCTGTCGAAGCAATGATCAGGCTTTTTATTGTAATTCGTGCGTTTCGATTGGTTCAGCGCGTATGGGTTTGTTTAGCGAAGATTTAATATGTGTCAGCGTTATGGTGGGGCATGATATTACGTTTTATCAATAAGATAAGATGTGTAGTGAGGTTGATGAACGCGGATACATTTAATACATATTGATGAATTTATGATATTCGTGTTACTTAAATGATTTGCTTATTTACTTTTTTTAGCCATCGTCCTATTATGTGATCCTCGCTAATGTATGTTGGTAGAGGTGAGGTGCGTGAGATCAGGTGTTGATAGTGATTGGCTGGCACTATTTTAGGATTTTTTAAAATACATGCTGGAGTCTTCATCTAGTTGATCGTTTGGATGTGGTTGGTTGTATGTAGGTCGATATGAACGGAAAATGTCTGATACCGTTTGTATGTTAACGTTTGTATGTTAAATATTCTTATTCCATGCGGTTATGTGGTTTGATCAAATGGGCAGGGTATTGCAGTTGAAACAGGAAGTTATGTATCGTGCATTTAATAGAAATGGGATTTTAAGGATATACTCAGGAGAATACTTTATACGTATGTTTTTTTCTGTGTCAGGTGAGCTTGGGTTTTAGTATTGATGAACTACGTGGATATTGAATGCGTTATTTTCAATAAAAACTGTTTGATACTATGGTGAACTTGTATATTGAATTGCTTCCATAATGATTATTTGCACATTTAGAGCAGTAGCAATAAAAGTTTGTAGGAGTGAAGCATATCTCACCCCCACTCAATTATCCTCGTAAGATTTGATATTAAGGAGCTTAATAATGAAGAAAACTGTTATAAATCTGGCTATTGTTTCTTGCTTCGCGTTTGGTGTTTCCTTGGCACAAGCTTCAACTCATGCGCATGAGCATGATACTGGTGATGCGCATTCTGGAAGCAGCAACTATTTTGGAAAAGCAGATATAACCGGCCAAACACAAAATATTAAGGTTGACGCTAAAGGTGTTCGTCTGCCATATAACATGGCTGAGGATATGCCAAGCGTAGGTGATCACGAGCACGGAGTAAGAGCAGTGCACGGTCTGGCTACACCTTATCGTGCAGATCGTAATGTTGCTAAACCAAAAGTTGAATCTCCTAATTTCTGGAATATGATTGGTACTAACAATCCATCCGGAAGTACACATAATCACTTCATGAGTGGTTATGGTAAGGGTTATGGCGGTCGTCAGTAATAAATTTGGGTGTCCGATTGTGTAATCGGGCAGCTAATGTGCTTGAAACAACAAGGCCAGCAGTAATGCTGGCCTTGTTGTTTTTGTCGGTCTGGAAAGTACCTTGATTTAAATTGCGGATGATCCAGAAAAAATCGAACAGATTTTGAAATGTAAATTGTGATTAGTGATACTCACGTTGAGTTGGTCTGCATCCGATTTTTAAACTCTTCCCCGTTGTTTGTGACAGGTAGGGGTGGAACTAATGGTGGTAACAACTTATTTTGCACCAGTAGCTCGGTGAGCTTGTTCGTCAGCATGGTAGCTGCTGCGTACCATAGGCCCGCAGGCCGCATGTGAGAATCCCATGTCAAGTGCGGATTGTTCGAATTTTTTGAAGGCGTCTGGGTGGACATATCGCAACACTGGCAGGTGACCATCAGAGGGTTGTAAATATTGTCCCAATGTGAGCATTTGCACATCATGGGCGCGCATGTCTTCCATCACCTGCAACACTTCTTCGTCGGTTTCACCTAATCCCAACATTAACCCCGATTTTGTTATTACGTGTGGGAAGCGCATTTTGAAATCTTTTAATAATTTGAGTGAATGTGTGTAGTTTGCGCCGGGACGTGCTAGTTTATACAGGCGTGGCACAGTTTCCATATTGTGGTTAAGTACGTCAGGCAGGTTTTTTGCAAGGATGTCCAGCGCTGTTTCCAGACGGCCGCGAAAATCCGGTACCAGTATTTCCAGTTGGGTGTGTGGTGAGGATGTGCGAATTGCAGTTAGACAGTCGACGAAATGTTGTGCGCCGCCATCCCTCAGGTCATCGCGATCAACGCTGGTGATAACCACATATTTAAGATTGAGTATCGCAATGGATTGCGCGAGATGGGCCGGTTCGTTCGGATCCGGTGCCAATGGTTTGCCGTGCCCCACGTCGCAAAAGGGACAGCGTCGTGTGCAAAGATCCCCCAGAATCATGAAGGTGGCTGTGCCTTTGCTGAAGCATTCGCCAATATTGGGGCATGAAGCTTCTTCGCATACTGTGTGTAATTTATGTTCACGTAGCAGACGCTTGACATCGTGATAACCTTGCCCGCTACCGGATTTGACGCGTATCCATTCCGGTTTGCGTAGCCGTTGATCTAATTGAACAATTTTTATTGGGTTGCGTGTTGTTTTAGCCGCGCCGGTTTGTTTTTCTGTTGTCGACATAATTTTTCCTGTTGGCTGGTTCGTATGCAGGGCATGTTTTATTGCATAACAATTGGTTATAAGTGGTATTAGAGCGTCTTAATATGAAGTTTTAATTGCTTGCAGGAGCCTGCTTTTAAATTGCTTAATTATTAGGCAGATTTTTCTGATTTATGTTGCTGTAAAAGTTTGCTTAAATTTTGAGCAAGTTGATGTTCCAATTCAGATCGTTGGGCGTGAACACCCAAATCTTTTGTTTGGGTAACTTTTAATCCGGTATAGCCACAAGGATTAATGTGCGTAAACGGGGCAAGATCCATATCGACGTTGAGCGCCAGTCCATGATAACAGCATCCATTGCGGATTTTTAATCCAAGAGAGGCAATTTTTGCGTCATTCACGTACACGCCCGGTGCATCCTCACGTCCCTCGGCTGTAATGCCGAATGGTGTGAGCAAATCTATCACAGCCTGTTCCATTAGTCGCACTAATCCGCGCACGTTAAGTTTCCAGTGGCGTAAATCCAGCAAAAGGTAGGCAACAATTTGACCGGGGCCGTGATAAGTAATTTGGCCGCCGCGATCAATTTTGATTACCGGTATATCGCTGGTATGCAGCAGATGTTCTGGCTTTCCTGCCAACCCTTGGGTAAAAACGGGTAGATGATGAAGAAGCCAGATTTCGTCCCGCGTGTCGGCGTTACGTGCAGCGGTAAATTGTTTCATTTCCAGCCAAGTCTGTTGATATTCGACCAGACCCAGGTGTTTAATCAGTGGTAACATTTTTTAAAGTACCATCACTACCTGTGGATGGTCACATAACTCCTGATAAAGAGCATTGAGCTGTTCGCGTGAAGTGGCGCGTATGGTACACGTTAGGCCGATATAGCGGGCGCCGCTGCTGGGACGCATTTCTATGGTGGTGGCGTCAAAGTCACGATCATAACGCATGACCACTTCTGCCACGGTTTGCGCGAAGCCTTGATGCGATAGTCCCAACACATTGATTGGGAAGTCGCACGGGTATTCGATAAGGCTGTCAGTCAGTGACATGGATAATTATATAAATAATTATATAAATAATTATATATATTATACAGTAAGTTATGATTTATATTTAAGGTTTAAGTTGAATAATATTATTAACCATCGAAATCTGCCAAATTGTGAATTGACTGCTCGAGCATATGTGACATTGCTTATATTTTTCGCATTACATCGCGTTTGTAGTCCTGATAAAGTTTATGCAGTTTAGCGAACATCACCCCAGGTTTGCCATCGCCTACCGGTTTATTATCCAACGTGGTGATGGCAAGCACCTCCTTGGTGGAAGAGGTGAGTAACAGCTCGTCAGTGTTGAAAATTTCGTCCTTGGCAATCTTGCGAATTTCGTGGGGAATGTTATTGGCACAGGCGATTTCAAGCAATACATCGTAGGTGATTCCGGGCAGCATCAAATGATCTTTCGGCGGGGCGAGGAGAACACTATTTTTGACTAGAAAAATGTTGCTGGCTGCACCTTCAGTCATGAAGCTGTCATCACGGATTAAAATGGTTTCGGTGCAGCCGGCATCTATTGCTATCTGGCGCAACAGCACGTTAGGTAACAGTGAGATAGCCTTGATATCACAACGTAACCAGCGGTTATCCGGCGCACTTACCGCACCCACGCCGCTGGTAAGTAATGCTGCAGGCGGGGTGAGGAGCGGGTTACTCATCATAAATATGGTCGGCTGAACCGGTGGATTGGGGAAAGCATGATCGCGTTTGGCCACGCCGCGCGTAATATGCAAATATAAATACTGATCTTCGGCCGGGTTGCGTGCGATCAGATCCGTGATGAGCTGAGTCCATTCCTGATTATTGTGCGGGTTCGTCAGGCGTATGCCGTCCAAGCTGAATTGCAGGCGTTTGAGATGTTCGGCCAGACGGAAAGCAACGCGCGAATACACCGGGATAACTTCATAAACGCCATCGCCGAAAATGAAACCACGATCCAGTACGGGAATGTGGGCTTCTTCAAGGGGCATGAATTGCCCGTTCAAATAGACTGTCATATTATGATCCTTCAAGAAGCTATTATTTGAAAAGTAAACGGATGCTGTCCCAACCGCGTGAAAATACGTTGGCCAATGGCATTGGTTCCAGTGCCACCAGTCGATATTCGGCATAGGGTTTGCCGCCCAGAGTGATTTTCATCATACCGACTTTTTGGCCACTGGTAATCGGTGCGATAAGAGGTTGCTGTGTTTCCATTGTCGCCTTTAAGTGTGCCAGTTGTCCCGTCGGAATTGACAAAAACAGATCGCTGCGGAATCCCACCTTAACCTGACTCTCGGTGCCTTTCCACAAACGTAAACTTGTCACAGGTTCGTTCTTTTTATATAGGCGCACTGCTTCAAAATTCTGGAAGCCATAATTGAGCAGTTTTTGGCTTTCGGTAGCACGCAGATTGTCGGAGGCTGCGCCCAGCACGACAGATATTAACCGCCGCTGATCACGTTTGGCCGAGGCTACCAAACAGAATCCGGCACTCTCTGTATGTCCTGTTTTCATGCCATCCACATAGGGATCCATCCACAACAGGCGGTTGCGGTTGGCTTGATTAATATTGTTGTACTGGTATTCGCGCAGGCTATAGATCGGATAGTACTCGGGAAAGTCGCGCACTATAGCAGCCGCAAGTAGCGCGGTGTCATATGCGCTGGAATAGTGCTGAGGATGTGGCAATCCGGTGGAATTGATGTAGTGCGTGTTATTCATGCCTAATCGCTGCGCTTCCTGGTTCATCAGCTTGGCGAAATTTTCCTCGCTACCGGCAATGGCGGTTGCCAACACACGCGCAGCGTCATTACCAGACTGCACGATTAAGCCACGCAGTAATTCTTGAATAGTTACCGGTTTCTTGCCGTCAAGAAACATGCGTGATTCCACACCTTGGCTACGTAGTGCCTCTGCAGAAGGGGTTATTGTCTGGTTCGGTGAGAATTTATTCAGCCTGAGTGCGTTGAAGGTCAGGTAGGCCGTCATCAGTTTGGTAATGGAAGCCGGCTCGGTACGCTCATTGCCATTCTGGTCGACCAGAATCTGGTTACTGGTAACGTCGTATAACAGATAGGATTTTGCTGCTAGCACCGGGGCGGGCTGCAGGCCGGCAAGCTGTGCCTGCGCCAACAATGGAAATAACAGAGCTATAAGAAAGGACAGCGCAAACTTCATAACAAGGCCGATTGCCAAAACCACAATTATAGACGTGTGGAGTGGGTTGGGCTATGGGGTGAGTTTGATCGCCTGGGTAAAATGCGCCGGAAAAGCACGCATTTCAATTAAATTAGTAGACCGCTGCAGCCTGCTCCGCTTGCTCAGCGACTTGCACGCCAATTTCTTCTGCTTGGCTTGGATTAATGCCCAGAACTTCCCAGTCTTCATCACTGATATTGCTATCGACGTACTCATGGAAACCAAAGGAAGGCAGCAATTTCTCCGCCAAGTTGATCATGTTTACTATGGGTTGCCCGGCTTCTGCTTCGACCGCATCACGTGTATGGTGGTAGCGCAATACGGCAATAATTTCTTCCGATAAATTCCAGTGACGCGCCAGTTCAGCACCTAATTCGTCGTGACAGATTTCCAGCATTTCTCGCTCTATACTCAAGGCAGGGCAATTTGATTCTGCTTCCAGACGTGCGTGTAGCGCATCGCTACGTTTTGAATCCAGAAATGCGAGCGCCAGATAACCGATGTCGTGTAGTATGCCGGCCAAAAAAATCTGGTCATGATTGGGACGAATTTTTGCAGGCATGGCACGGGCGATACCGAGCATGGCAAACGCGATGCCGAAGCTATGCAGCCAAAGATCCTGCGTTTTAAATTTCCCAGAGGATACTGTGGTTGACAAAGACATAATGGCAATGCTGGTTGCAATTGATTTTACGTGGTTCAGACCCAGCAATATTGCGGCTTCTTTTACTGACGTTGTTTTTTTTGAGGCACCAAATACTGTTGAGTTGGATAGCCCAATAATTTTTGCCGAGATTTGAGGATCCTGCTCGATTAGCATCAACATTTCACGCTCATCTTTATCGGTGTCTAATTGTAGCGCTAGTAGTTTTTGTGCAATAACCGGCATGGCGGGAAGTGCATCGATACGTTTGACCGCTTGCTTGAGATCAATATTTTGGTTGAGGGAGGTTTCATGAGTGCTATTAATTGACATATTCGGACCCCGAGTTGGTTTTATTAGCTTTGTTAAATATGAAACTTATGTGGGAAATACCCTAATCAAATTATCGGCAGAAATATGGTGATATTTAATTAAATATATGCGGGTGTCCGAATTTTGGATTTGATTTAGAGCGCAGGCTTGTCTAGTTGCGCGCACTTCATGTATCTTACTGCAAGTAGTTTAAGTTAGAGGGGTGTTAGATGCGTTATGTAATTGCAATTGCCATGCTGTTTTGTGTGACCCAAGTATGGGCAGAGACTGCGGTTGTAAGCGATGTGTCGGTGCGTGCCACAGCACCGGGACAAGAAAGTGCCGCAATGCGATTTTCAATTACCAGCAAGAAGGAAGCGCGACTGGTAGCTATTGCCAGCCCGGCTGCGGGTGCGGTTGAAATACACAGCATGACGCATGAGAACGGTGTTATGAAAATGCGCGCCATTGAATTTCTGCCGTTACCTGCGGGCAAGGCGGTTAAGCTGGGGGCGAGTGGTAATCATGTGATGCTGCTCAACCTTAAAAATCCGCTTAAGGCGGGTGACAAAGTACCGTTTACCATTACTATAGAATTCGCCGACAAGCATAAAGAGCAAATCAATGTGAATGCCGAAGTCAAGTCGCTTACGGGTGGAGAGGGTCACGAACATCATGCTCATTAATAACTGAATGGAACCGCACTGAATATTCGGAATTTGTGCGCGTAACGGGCGGCCTAGTGCTGCCCGTTTGTTTTGTGATGCAATGGTGGCGGACTTCTGAGGTAAAATACCCGACTGTTTAGCGAAGGGAAACACTATGTCACTTACTCCTGCCACCGCCGTCCAGAAAGCGCATACGCTGTCCGAGGCGTTGCCATATATTCAACGGTTTTTTGATAAAACCATCGTAATTAAATATGGCGGCAATGCCATGACCGATCTCAAATTGCAGGAAAGTTTTGCGCGCGATGTGGTGCTGCTTAAACTGGTCGGCATGAATCCGGTAGTCGTTCACGGAGGTGGGCCGCAAATCAATGATTTATTGCAGCGCATTGGTAAGCAAGGTGCATTTATTCAAGGTATGCGCGTCACAGATGAAGAAACGATGGATGTCGTCGAAATGGCGCTGGGCAAGGTTAACAAGGACATTGTCAACCTGATTAACCGGCATGGCGGCAAGGCGGTGGGTTTGACCGGCCAGGATTCCTCGTTTATCCGGGCGGACAAAATGTTGCTGGAAAGCCACGATGAGCCGGGCAAGATGCTGGATATCGGCCTGGTGGGAGAAATTAGTTTGATTGATCCCGCTATCATTGCTTTCCTTGATTCGGGTGATTTCATTCCTGTTATTGCACCGATTGCCGTGGGGCCGGATGGCGAGACGCTGAATATCAATGCCGATGTAGTGGCGGGCAAGTTGGCGGAAGTGTTGAAAGCGGAAAAACTGGTGTTGTTAACTAACACGCCGGGTGTGCTGGACAAAAACGGTAATCTGCTTACCGGTTTGACGCCCAAGCAGATCGACGAACTGGTGGCGGACGGTACGCTGTCCGGTGGCATGTTACCGAAGATCGGATCGGCGTTGGATGCCGCACGCGGGGGGGTGAGGTCGGTGCATATCATTGATGGTCGTGTGGAACATGCGCTGTTGCTGGAGATTCTGACCGATGAAGGTGTGGGTACACTGATTAAAAGCAAATGAGTCGTCTTGTCTGGATTTTTGATCTGGATAACACGCTACACAATGCCACGCCGCACATTTTTCCGCATATCAACCGCAGTATGACCGCCTATCTGCAACAGCATCTAAAGCTGGATGAGCAGACGGCGAATGAATTGAGAATGCATTACTGGCAACGCTACGGCGCGACCCTAAGTGGCATGATGCGCCACCACGCCACTGATCCCGACCATTTTCTGTGGCATACACACCAGTTTCCACAGTTACCGCAGATGGTGTTGTGTGAAGCACGTTTGCGCCATGTATTGAAAAAATTGCCGGGCATGAAACTGGTATTTTCCAATGCACCGCAACACTACGCGCATGCCGTGTTGCAACTGTTGCGCATAAATGATTTGTTTGATGATGTGTTCGCCATTGAGCATATGCGATACCAGCCTAAGCCCCAGTTGGCGGGCTTTATGCAGTTGCTGCGCAAGCGTCGCCTGAATCCGGCCCGTTGCGTTATGGTGGAAGATAGTGCGGAAAACCTGCTGACTGCCAAACGTTTGGGGATGCGTACCGTGTGGGTGAATGCCACGTCCCGGTTACCGGTTTACGTGGATGTGAAGATTCGTGATGTGATGAAATTGCCGCGTATTTTATCGCGGCTGAATTGACGGGAACGATTTTGCTGTTAGGTTCTTATGATCGGTTTTGTCTAAGATCTGTTGGCATGATCGTCACAGCAGTGAGTTATTTGTTATTGAAAATGATTGGGTTGTCTATAACGGGAGTCTCGCCATGATATTGATCCTTTCTTCCAACACTAACCAGCAAAGCGCAGATTACCGGCAACTGATCGCGTATCTTGGTGGGCTGGGGGATGTTCAGATGCGCGTACATGTCGAGCGAGGTGCAGAACAGACATTAACCGAGATTTACCTGATTGGTAATACGAAATCATTGGATATCAAAGACATGCAAAGTCTACCCTGTGTTGAGCGTGTAGTGCGCGTGTCGGAGGAATACCGTATTCTTGGACGACACAAAGACGATCCGCGCCCATCGCATTTTGAGTATAACGGTGTGCGTTTTGGTCAGGACACGCTCAATGTGTTTGCCGGGCTTTGCGCAGTGGATAACGCCGAGCATGTTGAGATTATGCTGAAGGCATTGCGTGATAACGGGCAAATATGTACGCGTATGGGCGCGTATAAACCGCGCACCAGTCCCTATGCGTTTCAGGGACATGGCAAAAACTGTTTGCCTTTTGTGTTTGAGCTGGCGGGAAAATATGGCATCAAAGTAATTGCTATGGAAATTACGCATGAATCACATCTCGACGAAATTCGCGCGGCATTACAACAGACCGGCAATCCTACCGGCGTCATGTTGCAGATTGGTACACGCAATACACAGAATTTTGAATTGCTGAAAATTGTTGGGCGTCAACAGGAATTTCCAGTGCTGCTTAAACGCGGCTTTGGTATCACGCTAGATGAATCACTAAATGCTGCCGAATATCTGGCGTCTGAAGGAAATCGTAATGTGGTATTCGGCCTGCGTGGCATGAAGACCAACATGGGCGATCCGCACCGAAATATGGTCGATTTTGCGCATGTGCCGGTGGTTAAACGTCTGACCCGGATGCCTGTGTGCGTTGATCCATCGCATTCGGTTGGCACGCGCAGTGCCGCGCCCGATGGCATTCTTGATCTGATGCATATCACTGCGCAAGGGGTGATGGCCGGCGCCAATATGGTGCTGGTGGATTTCCATCCGGCCCCCGTAAAAGCGCTGGTGGATGGGCCGCAGGCATTATTGCTGAAAGAATTGCCGCACTTCCTTGAGGCCGTACAAATTGCGCGCGATGCTTACCTTAAGCGAGTGGCATTGGCGCAACGTTATGCGCAGTGAGCGAATGCCTTTCGTTTCATTTTGATTCGCTCCCCTTGCATCATTTTTCTGCTGGATGGCCATGAGTGTGCGGAGCGGGAATAAAAGTAATTGGGTTGATGTAAAGCGCATCAGTGCTTTCTGCTTGCTGTGGCTTTGTATAACTGCGCAGGCCGCGACACAATTTACTGTCACCGATGCCAGTGGCACGCAAGTAGTATTTCTCACCCCGCCGCAGCGCATTATCTCGTTAGCGCCCAATCTGACCGAACTGGCTTATGCCGCAGGCATGGGCAATCGTATGGTGGCGGTTACGGCATACAGTGACTATCCGCCGCAAGCCAAACAACTTCCACAAGTAGGTGATGCATTTCGGCTTGATTGGGAACGTTTGGTCGCATTAAAACCCGATCTGGTGCTTGCCTGGGGCAGCGGTTTGTCATCGCGAGACCGTGCCACATTTGAAAAAATGAATCTGAAAGTGTTGGTGCTGGAACCTCGCCATCTTGATGACATACCTAAAACATTACGCTTGCTGGGACGTATCGTCGGCACTGAGTCTGTGGCAGAAGCGGCTGCGCTTGCTTTCATGCAGCAGCTGGATACCTTGCGTCGGCAATATACCGGACGTGCATCGGTACGCGCTTATTTTCAAATTGCCGCCACACCGCTATTGACAGTTAACGAGGCACATATCATCAGCGATGTGCTGCGTTTGTGCGGTGCACAGAACGTATTTGCCGCAGTATCCTTGTTAACGCCAGCCATTTCGAACGAGGCACTGGTAAAAGAAAATCCACACGTGATGCTGGCTATTGCCGCCACGCATGAACAGGAAGAAGAGATAAAAAGAACATGGCGTGGATTGCCGCTGAATGCTGTCCGTCAAGGCCGAATGGCTTTCATTCAACCCGACCTGATTAGCCGTTCCACGCCGCGCATTCTGTTGGGTGCAAAAAAGATATGCGAGCAAATCGAATCAACTCGTTTTTGATTGTGTCAGAACTGGACGTAAAAAACTCAAAATCGGTAACTGTCAGATAAAGTCTGAACTACTACAATTCATCGTAGTTTTTGCTCTCCGCTTGGCTTGACATGCACACATTTACCATTCCGCAAAACAACAAGTTCAGTGTTTGTGCTGGCCGCCAATTGTTTCGCCCGCTGTGCAGCACGACGGATTGCAACCAAGGAACCCGCCAAATCCGGATCTTTTGCCAACTCAATACTTTTTTTGTTCATGTCTTTTCTTCCCAATTAATCAGCACCGGTTCATCGCCTGCATTGTCATATAACGCCCAAGCATCCACTTCATCCCGATAAACTTGCTCAAAATTTCGCAGCCCCGCAGCAAAACGCCTACGAATAACTTCACTTGGTACATCATGGCCTCCTTGGCGCACACGCTCCGCCACACGATCAATTGAATCGCCCCGGATTCTGTGGAGGCTATTTGGTTTAAGTAACACTGGCAGAATCCGAGTTTGCTAACTGCCGATAATATT
>JBIIMQ010000116.1:0-6388 GCA_044337935.1 Candidatus Nitrotoga sp. | reverse complement strand
TGTTATTAGCGCAGGCACTGTTTGCCGATCCTGAAATTTTGTTACTGGATGAACCAACCAACAACCTTGACATCAATACCATCCGTTGGCTGGAAGGTTTGCTCAACGCTCGCAAAAGCACCATGGTAATCATTTCCCATGATCGCCATTTCCTGAACAGTGTATGCACCCACATGTCCGATCTGGATTACGGAAAAATTACCACTTTCCCCGGTAATTATGACAATTACATGCTTGCCTCCTTGACGGTGCGCACTCAACTTGCCGCCGATAACGCCCGAGCCAAGGAAAAAGTTGCCGAGCTTAAAGCCTTTGTGGCTCGTTTCTCGGCCAATGCATCGAAATCCACACAAGCACAATCCAGAGCAAAACAAATCGACAAAATAAAAATTGAAGAAATTAAACCCTCCAGCCGCCAGTACCCCTTTATCCGCTTTGAATATGATGAGCGCGAAAAACTGCATCGCGTTGCAGTGGAAGTAGAACACCTAAGTAAGGGTTTTGATCGCCCTTTATTTTCCAATTTTAATTTCCGTGTCGAAGCGGGTGAACGGATCGCCATCATCGGCCCCAACGGTATCGGAAAAACAACGTTGCTACGCTGCCTGGCAGGCGATCTTGAAGTAGATTACGGCACCATTAAATGGACAGACAAAGCCAAAATTGGGTACTACGCACAAGATCACGCGCACGACTTCACTAATGACGTCAACCTGACCGATTGGATGACTGATTGGCGGCGTGAAGGAGACGATGACCAAAAAGTTCGCAGCGTTCTTGGACGTTTGCTGTTCTCCGGGGACGATGTCAAAAAAAGCGTCAAGGTTCTATCCGGTGGCGAAAAAGGACGCATGATATTCGGCAAACTAATGTTGCAAAGACCGAATGTATTATTAATGGACGAGCCGACCAACCATCTTGATATGGAATCCATTGAAGCACTTAACACCGCGCTGACCGAGTACAAAGGAACGCTGATATTTGTGAGCCATGACCGTGAATTTGTGACGTCTCTCGCCACCCGCATCATTGAAATCTCCCCGCAGGGGATTTCCGATTACCACGGCACTTATGAAGAATATCTACGTGATCAGGGCGTAGTTACTTAAAATTATTCGGTGGCATAAAATACCAGCAACTTCCACCATTGATAAATCATTGCGTAGCCGAATTGTCAGATGGATTATTTAATGCAGGTTGGCTACCTATATCAGACGGAGGTTGAGGTGCAACGCGCATCCATCCTTCCGGACATTGACTGACCTGCGGATAATAAGCTTTCGCATCGGCACAGTAATACCACCATGCTCCCTGATTGCTTTGCTCGGAATTAATCGGCACTTCCTGTGGATTTGCTTGCGGATCATCGCTTTGCTCGGTATAAATAATCGGCGCAGGCGAAACCGGCGAATAATACGCCGGAGAAAGTGCATAATATGGCGTCCCATAATACGGCCCCCCATAGTATGAGTACGGGTAATATCCATATCCCAAACCAATTGGCAGACCCATGTAAACCCCACCTCGCCAAACACGGCTTCCGTGCCAACTACCGCCACCATGCCATCCACCACTACCGCGCCAACTGCCACTGTGACCACCGCCTCTATGTCCACCACCCGCAAAGGTTACCTCACTCACAGACAATCCCGCCAAAAAAACTATCAATGTAACTCCCCAAATACTGTTTGATATTCTCATTTCTTTTGGCCTCCATCGTCCAACATCTTTAAAAATGAAATTTTCAGAAGCATCACTCCGCTGAAAAGCATAAAAGCAATACTTCTAATAACATGCCACCCCATGTTCAATCTGCCCTGTTTCGGTAGTTCCGAAACAGTAATCATGCTCACGGGCTGGCAAACCTGTTCTAATATCAGGATTAGAATATGGCCCCAACTTACCCGCTGTGGTGCAACAGTATTGAGGGAGATCATCATCCATAACAGTTGCTGCTTCTACAGGATATTCAGGGGTATTATCATCATACTTTGGATACACACAAATCCCCTGCTCACAAATACGATCGCCTTTGCATTGCATATCAAATTTACATCCATCAGCAGCAACTGCCGAAACCGAAACAAAAATAAATACACCAACGATATTACTCAGAATTATCTTCATTTCCATACCCTCCATTTGAATTCATTAAATTCGACACGATGTATAGACGATATCGTTGTCACTTAATTACAGGAGCTAATATGCATCAAAACAGCTATCCATATAACAAACCGCTTAATCATCGCAACGTTAGGTGCAATCAATTTATAAAATTTACTAAACTTTGGACAATTGTGACCGATACACAGTCCGCCAATTTAAAATTAAATCATTTGAGATTATATAGGGCAACTCCCCCGTTCAGTCCAAGCTAATCCTGTCGAAAAGTTCGAGAAATATAGCGCGTTGGACAACTTATTTTGGAACTCAATCCGTATGGATTTGCCCATCATAACCTTGATTAAAATTTAATCAATTTAAAGCACGAGGATTAAACATGGATAACAAAATTACATTCATTAAAACCAGCAAAGGAGAGGACGAAAGTACAGGAAAAACTAATTATTTATCCGGCGATATCAAGCGTGCTTTTTATTTAATTGATAACAAATCCACGGTAAAAGAGTTACTAAAACGGGCCGCACCCAGCTTGCGTGAATCCCTTGAATACATACTGCAAGAGCTGATCAATGGTGGTTTTATTCAAGACAAAAACAAAGTGGCCAGCGCTGTTAATATTACGCTTCCACGAGACAGACGTGTAAATAACGGCAATAAAACCTATATTGGTCGGGATCGGCGCAAAGCAGCACCAACGAATTCTATTTAACCCGCAAAAAACCCAACATACTCAATGAATTTTAACAAGATAAAATAAACGCATTCCTTATTTTTTGAGAAATTTCTAGAGCATCAACATGTATAAATCAATTAGGATTTGCATAGCACACAAACCATCCCTCTCGATTGCCCGCATAATTAACAAACACAACCCCAACTTTAATCACACTTGAAAAATATCACCTGATAAAAATCAATCCGCCTTAACTTTACACACAATGGCATGACGATTCATTAAGTCATACAGTGTCGGGCGGCTAACACCCAGTAATTCAGCCGCTTTGGCAATATTGCCATCAACTCTCGCCAGCGCCTTCACCACGGCATTATATTCGGCGTTATCACGTACCTGACGCAAATTAATAGACTCTGTTATTTGAGATGATGCCGACAAACCAATATCATCCGCACTTATTTGGGAACCCTCGGCCATAATAACGGCACGCCTGATACAATTTTCCATTTCGCGCACATTACCCGGCCATGAATACCCTTCAATCATGGCCAAAGCCTCCTGACTGAAGTTTATTAATGACCGCCCTTCCTGTGCGCTAAATTTGTTTTTAAAGTGATGAGCCAGTAATGCGGCATCGCCAACACGTTCGCGTAGCGGGGGAATAACAATTGCGATCTCGCTTAAACGGTAATAAAGATCTTCACGAAATTGTCCTGCGACACTCAATTCCTTCAAATTTCGATGTGTTGCACAGATAATACGTACATCAACAGGAATTTCTTGGTGCCCCCCTATTCTTTCAATCACTCTTTCCTGCAGGAATCGTAGAAGTTTTGCCTGCAAAAGCATGGGCATATCCCCGACTTCATCAAGAAAAAAAGTTCCTCCATCGGCAAGCTCAATTTTTCCTAATGTCTGCTTCGTCGCCCCGGTAAATGCCCCCTTCTCATAACCAAACAACTCGCTTTCCAAAAGATTTTCCGGAATTGCGGCGCAGTTGATCGCCATAAATCGCTTCCCCTGCCGTGCACTCATCTGATGCAACGCTTTAGCCAACAACTCCTTACCTGTTCCACTATCACCCAACAACATGACCGAAGCAGAGGACGGTGCGACTTTCTCGATGTTACGACAAACCTTCAACATCCCGGGATCACGGCTGATAATATTGGACAAGGGTGAATCCGCCTGAATCTGAGAAATCCTTCGATTCTCCTGCTGCAAAGCATGTAAATAAAATGCACGCTCAACCACCAATCCCAATATCTCAGGATCAAATGGTTTTTGGTGAAAATCATAGGCTCCCATTCCAATTGCTTTCACTGCATTAGCACGGTCCTGATTCCCTGAAAGTACAATTAATTTGGTATCCGGAGCCAAAGCGAGAATTTGTTGCAACGTAGCTAGCCCTTCCGTAGCGCCATCAGGGTCCGGCGGGAGACCGAGATCCATAGTGACAACCGCAGGTTCATGTCGCCTGACCTGTGCCAGCGCGCTTTCACGATCGCCCGCCAGTAATACTTCATAAGCATCAAAATTCCAGCGCAATTGTTTTTGCAAGCCAAGATCATCTTCAATAACCAGCAACTTCTTTTTTTCTTGATTCATAAAGTCAGCCCTGCAGTAACGCAACGTCCGTCACATTATCAATATGCCTACGTAATGGCAAAATCACCCGAAAAGTTGTACCGACAGCCGGTTGACTGGAGACTTCAATCTGTCCGCCCAATTCGTGAATATATTCACGACTCTCAAACATGCCTATTCCCATACCTGCCGACTTCGTAGATTCAAAAGGCTTGAATAAACGATCACGAATAAATTCCTCACTCATACCTTGGCCGGTATCTATTATTTCAACGACCACAAAATCTTCCCGCTTCGAGATACGGACAGATACTTTGCCATCCTTGGGAGTAGCTTCCACAGCATTTTGAATAATATGACCCATTACTCTTTCCAGCCGATCCCAATTAGCAACCACCATCGCGTCAAGGGCTAATATTTCAAGCGTGGGTTTAGGTTCAAAAGCAGATTTTAAAGCCAAGGTCTGTTGCAATAATTTGTCAATGGAAAGTAGTACAGGATGCTCTATGGAGGCCCCCCTGCTCAATTTATGCAGAAGTAACTTCATTTTCTGAACAGAAAAATCCAACGTATCAAGCATATCTCTTTGGAATTCCGGATTATCCTTATGCTTTTCAACATTGGACAGTAACAATGATAATTGAGAAACCAAATTTTTCAGGTCATGCACTATAAAAGTAGACATGCGATTAAACGATTCAAACTGCCGCGCAACCACTAGAGCATTAGTCGATTCCTGTTGAGCGAGATAACTTGCAGCCTGACTACCGGCAATTTTAAGGAGGTCAATCACCTCCCAATTCAGCTTGATTTTACTTCTGGGTTGCATCAGCACCATAAAGCCAAATAACTTCCCCATCAAAATCAAAGGAACTATCAACCAACCTTGAAGCAAATTTTGTAACCATTGCGGAATAGATATAGCGTCATATTTCCCGGGATTTAAATTGTATTCCGGTAAATCTATCACCCACTGCTTGCTTTCCAAAAACTGACATAACGAACTGTTTGCCGACTCAACCTCATTCGGTAAACTCATATTCAAATGAGCCACCGGTTCGCAATTGCCTGATTCGCGGCTAATAAACAATACTCCCCCTGGGCTTTCCACAAGTGCGGCTATCGCCTGAATGGTACGTTCACCCAATCCATGACCTGACCCGGATAGCGTGCGCGTAAAACCTAACCATTCCTCACGATAGTCATAATTGTAATTATAAAAATGTTTACTAATGAATACTTTAAGCCAGGAACGAAATCCTCCGGAAAATAATATTCCAATAAGCAAGGCTACCGCCCCAAATAAGAACGTCACTTGCATGACGCCCCCCCAACTTCCCCCGAAATAACGCAGATAATAGCCGGCAGCAGACATAGCCAGTAAATACAAAGCGGCACCTAATAGTGTTGCCGAGTGAAACAAAATGCGACGTGACACTGAAATCCCCAATGACCACTGAGGATTACGTGCCACCGAGACAGCTACCAACGGAACAATCAGGGCATTAATTGCACCTCTGGCAGCCCAAATCTCCAAATTAACATGCCTGAACAACATGGCATCGCTGTATAAATAAAAGTCATAAACAAATATCCCGCCAATTCCAAAACAAGCAAACTTTATTCCCCATCGTCTTTCAACCGGTGTATTCCGGTAAAGTTGCTCCACCAGAAGCATGCCCATGAGCGCCATTACAACGTGACCAACAATGTTGGTCATAAAACCCGTCTCCCCCTGAGAAGAGACACCCCCATAATCGGCATAAATATTTACGAGCAAGAATACACAGTAAAAAGTAACAACACCCACTGCATAGGGCTTGAGTTTAAATTTGTAGGGGGGAGAAGAATTAATACGTTGGAAAGGACCCAACAACACCAATAAAAAAATAGACCAGCCAGCATTCCGTAAAATTTCCAGTGTATTGGTCAACAACGGGAAATGAAATTCTATGGTTGCCTGATATGCAATAAATGCCGCCCAAAGCACAGTTATCA
>JBIIMQ010000022.1:0-20091 GCA_044337935.1 Candidatus Nitrotoga sp. | reverse complement strand
CATGAAACCAAAGCCTTTTATCTGGACTGCCAAGGCAAAAGATATATTGCAAAAGGTCATTCGCGCTAACGAGCGCTTAAGTTCCAAACAGAATGCAACACTACACTAGTATCACGACCTGTTAATTGCGAAACATACGTTGCATGGTGTGATGCTCAGTTACGCCAACCCTCTCCCGCAAGCGGGGGAGGGTTAGGGAGAGGGTAATTACCGCAACTCAACTGCCATGCTGCGGGTAAATCCAAAACAATAGGTTTCGTTATTTACGATTTGCGATACTGGCCGTTATTGAAGCGGAGTAAGTTTTGCGTATTCCAGTGCCAGCCACTTCGTGCCGGTTGAGCGAAATTTCACCTGTACGCGCATATCGGAAGCGCTACCTTCTACGTTGACGATGACGCCTTCGCCAAACTTGGCGTGATGTACTGCCTGGCCAATATACCAGGGAGAACTTTGTGCGCTGCTGACATTTTCTCCTCCGAACCCTTTCATGTTTGTGGGAGCGTGCCGGGGTGCGGGAGAAGTTGAATATCCGGAATAGTCGAAGTGGTTGCGGGCACTTATGCGTGGTGTGATCCAGTGTAATAATTCTTCCGGGAGTTCGCGCAAAAAACTGGACATCAGGTTGTAATTTACTTGTCCATGCAGCATGCGGCTTTGCGCAAAAGTGAGATATAGCCTGCGCCGGGCACGTGTGATAGCCACATACATCAGGCG
Source organism: Candidatus Nitrotoga sp. (assembly GCA_044337935.1). GTDB lineage: Bacteria > Pseudomonadota > Gammaproteobacteria > Burkholderiales > Gallionellaceae > Nitrotoga. The sequence goes on along the minus strand of JBIIMQ010000022.1, from coordinate 19,374 downwards.
GCGTTCTTCATCCACACCGGCATCCGCCGTGCGGCTGTTGTGGTGCGGAAATAAACCTTCTTCCAGCCCGCTGATGAATACGGTGTGGAACTCCAACCCTTTGGATGAGTGTACCGTCATCAGGTGCAGTGCATCCGCATTGGCATCCGCCTGGCTTTCGCCTGATTCAAGCGCGGCATGCGTGAGGAAAGAAGTCAGGCTGTCATCTTCATTTTCATGTACAAACAGTGCTGCGGCATTGATTAGTTCGTTGAGATTTTCCAGCCGTTCTTGAGCTTCGCGCTGTTTGACTCCCGTTTCGTTCTGATAATGTACAAGTAACCCGCTGTGCTGAAGTGTATGGTCGATGATTTCAGGCAACGGCAGTTCATGCGTGGCGGCGGTCATCATTTCGATTAAATTTACAAACGATGCCACTTTCCCGCTCGCTTGTTTTGCTACCTGCCACAGGCTGATATTTTGCGCGCGAGCCGCTTCCTGTAATTGTTCGATTGAGCGTGCGCCAATGCCGCGCGTGGGAAAGTTGATAATGCGCAGCAGTGCATTATCGTCACCCGGATTTTGTATCAGACGCAGATAGGCCAGCGCATGTTTGATTTCCTGTCTTTCGAAGAACCGGAGCCCACCATAGACACGATAGGCTATACCGGCTGATACCAGTGCATGTTCGATGACGCGCGACTGGGCATTTGAACGGTATAAAACGGCCATTTCGGCAAGGTGAATGCCTTCGAGATTGAGCTGGCGTACTTCATCAGCGATGAATTTTGCTTCTTCTGTATCGGTGGGTGCTTCATAGACGCGCAAGGACTCGCCTTTGTTTTCCGAAGTCCATAAATTTTTGCCCAGACGGCTGCGATTATTTTTGATGAGCGCATTGGCGGCATCAAGGATGTTGCCGTGCGAGCGATAGTTTTGCTCTAGTTTGATTACATTCTGCACATGAAAGTCGCGCGTCAGCTGCTGCATATTGCCGACATTTGCGCCACGAAACGCATAAATGGATTGGTCGTCATCGCCCACTGCAAACAGGAAATTGTGTTGTCCGGCCAATAATTTCAGCCATTGATATTGCAAGCGGTTGGTGTCCTGAAATTCATCCACCAGAATGTGGCGGAAGCGGGACTGGTAATGCTCACGTAATGGTTGGTTGCGCGCCAATAATTCATGGCAGCGCAACAGTAACTCGGAAAAATCCACCACGCCTTCGCGCTGGCATTGTTCATCGTAGGCAGCAAAAATTTCCACCCTGCGGCGGGTGTAAGGATCGAAGGCTTCCACCTCGTGCGCACGCAAACCCTGTTCTTTATTGCCGTTGATAAAACTTTGAATTTCGCGCGGCGGGTATTTTTCGTCATCCACATTCAGTGCTTTCATTAAGCGCTTGATGGAAGCAAGCTGATCGGCACTATCCAGAATTTGAAAAGTTTGTGGCAACATGGCTTCGCGGTGATGGGCACGCAGCATGCGGTTACACAGCCCATGAAAAGTTCCTATCCATAGCCCGCGTATGTTGGTTGGCAGCATGGCCGACAGACGCAGGAGCATTTCCCGTGCCGCCTTGTTGGTGAAAGTGACGGCCAGAATGCCATGCGGGCTAACTTGCCCGGTGCTGATCAGCCAAGCGATACGCGTGGTCAGCACGCGAGTTTTACCGCTGCCCGCACCGGCCAGAATTAGCGCCGATTGTTCCGGCAGGGTAACGGCTGCATGTTGTTCTGGATTAAGGCTGGAAAGAAAATCCATTAGGAATATCCATAAATAAAACGGGGAACCAGAAGCTATGCCTGATTCCCCGTCAACATCAAATTACAAACGATTACTTATTTCTGTTCAGCAGCATTTCATGCATGATCGGAGCCAGAATGACTTCCATCGCAAAGCTCATTTTCCCACCGGGTACCACAATGGTATTGGAGCGTGACATGAACGAGTGTTGAATCATGTCCAGCAGATGCGAGAAATCCACGTTCTTTGGATTGCGGAAACGAATCACCACAAAACTTTCATCCGGCGTCGGGATGTCGCGAGCAATGAACGGGTTGGAAGTATCTACCGTGGCGACACGCTGGAAGTTAATATCCGTACGTGAAAACTGCGGTGTGATGAAATTAATATAATCCGGCATACGGCGCAGGATGGTATCCACCGTTGCTTCAGCAGAATAGCCCCGTTCGGCTTGATCACGATGGATTTTTTGTATCCATTCCAGATTGACGACGGGAACCACGCCGATACTCAAATCAACATGTCTGGCTGCATCCACGGTATCGGTTTTGACCATGCCATGCAGACCTTCATAAAACAGCAGGTCGGAACCGGCCGCGATATCTTCCCAGGGCGTAAATTGGCCGGGGTTCAGGTTGGCGTTCAGGCGTGCATTCAGCTCTTTGGCTTCTGCATCGCTATGGATGTAATAACGGCGCTTGCAGGAACCGGTTTCGCCGTAAGTTTTGAAGGTTTCTTCAATTTTGTCGAAATGGTTGGCTTCGGGGCCAAAGTGGCTGAACGAATGATTGCCCGCCTTGCCAGCTTCAGCGACGGCAGCGCGGAATGCCATACGATCCAGACTGTGCAGGCTATCACCTTCAATTACGGCGGCATTTATGTGCTCACGGCGAAAAATATTTTCAAAAGCGCGCTTGGCGGTAGTGGTGCCGGCGCCCGATGAACCGGTCACAGCAATCACGGGGTGCTTGCGGGACATAGTAAAACTCTCCTGAATGGTATGAATAAATGGTATGAAAAAAATATTTCGGCGGCATTCTAACAGAACCTCGCCCCCCGGGGTAATTTGACCGCCGCCAGTTGCAATCGGATCTGTCGGTTCGTAGGCAGCTTGGGCAGAATTATGCCGTTATAATGTCGGCTGGATGAACTAACGCAGAAATTAAAATGCAACAGGATTATAAACCGAAAAATATCGAAGCTGTCGCGCAGCAGCATTGGAATGAGAAGTCGGCTTTCCGTGCGGAAGACCAATCCGACAAACCAAAATATTATTGTTTGTCGATGTTTCCTTACCCCTCCGGTAAGCTGCACATGGGGCATGTGCGTAACTACACCATTGGTGATGTGCTATCCCGTTATCACCGCATGAAAGGCTTTAATGTGCTGCAGCCAATGGGCTGGGATGCCTTCGGTCTGCCCGCTGAAAATGCCGCCTTGGCCAACAACGTACCACCCGCCGCATGGACGTATTCCAATATCGATGTCATGCGCAAGCAGTTAAATAGCCTGGGACTGGGTGTTGATTGGTCGCGCGAGGTGACCACGTGCAAACCCGATTATTACCGCTGGGAGCAATGGTTGTTTACCCGGCTGTTTAAAAGCGGGTTGATATACAAAAAGACGGCTTCGGTGAATTGGGATCCGGTCGATCAAACCGTGTTGGCCAACGAGCAGGTCATTGACGGACGTGGTTGGCGTTCCGGTGCGGTGGTGGAAAAACGTGACATTCCGATGTATTTCATGCGTATTACGCAATATGCCGAGGAGTTGCTTGCCGATTTGGACCAGCTGGAAGGCTGGCCGGAGCAGGTCAAAACTATGCAACGCAACTGGATTGGCAAGAGTTACGGTGTGCGCTTCGCCTTCCCTTATCAATTGGATGGCAAGCAGGATAAGTTGTGGGTGTATACCACACGTGCCGACACCATCATGGGCGTCACTTTTGTCGCAGTCGCTGCCGAGCATCCCTTGGCGACTCGAGCTGCGCATGGCAATCTGGCACTCGCCGCTTTCATCGAAGAATGCAAGACCGGCAGTGTCGCGGAAGCCGATATCGCCACGATGGGAAAAAAGGGAATGCCCACGGGCATCTCCGTCACCCATCCTCTGACCGGCGAACAAGTACCGGTATGGGTCAGCAACTATGTACTAATGGGCTACGGCGAAGGCGCGGTGATGGCGGTTCCGGCGCATGATGAACGCGACTTCGGTTTTGCAAATGAATGTGGATTGCCGATCAAGCAGGTTATTAAGCCTGGGATTTCCATAGAGGTGGAACAATACCTTCAGCGGCCAGATGTCCCGCAAGAAACAAAAAATACTCTTGCTAAAAGTTTTGATTTCCCTGAATTTACAACCGAACGATGGAACGCTTGGTATGGCCATAAGGATGGCACCTGTATTAACTCTGGGAAATACGATGGCTTTCGTTACGATCAAGCCGTGGACGCCATCGCCGCCGACCTCGCCGAAAAAGGTTTGGGAGAAAAGAAAGTGCAGTTCCGTCTGCGCGACTGGGGTATCTCGCGCCAGCGTTACTGGGGGTGTCCGATCCCGATTATCCATTGTGCACATTGCGGTGATGTTCCGGTACCGGATGAACAGTTACCCGTGGTCTTGCCCGAGAACGTAACTATCACCGGGGCGGGTTCGCCGCTGGCGAAGTTACCGGAATTCTATGAAACCACTTGTCCGCAATGTGGCGGTGCGGCAAGGCGCGAAACCGATACCATGGATACTTTTGTCGAATCGTCCTGGTATTACGCCCGTTACACCAGTCCCGATTGTGGTACGGGAATGGTGGATGAAAAGCGCGCCCGGTACTGGTTGCCTGTGGATCAATATATCGGTGGCATTGAGCACGCCATCCTGCATTTACTTTATGCGCGTTTTTTCAATAAATTGATACGCGATGCGGGTTTGTTTGGTGAAACTGCTTTGCAAAATCGGGAAGGGCAGACGCTACATGCAAAATCCGTGGATGAACCGTTTACCAACCTGCTGACGCAAGGTATGGTGATTGCGCCGACTTTCTTCCGCGAAACCGCGACGGGCAAGAAATTGTGGATTAATCCTGCCGATGTGGATATAGAGACGGATTCGCGCGGTCGTTCGATTGGCGCCAAATTGCGTTCCGATGGTCAGCCGGTGGTTATTGGCGGCACGGAAAAGATGTCCAAATCCAAGAATAACGGCGTGGATCCGCAGGTCATCATTGATCAATATGGTGCCGACACTGCGCGCTTTTTCATTATATTTGCAGCACCGCCCGAGCAAACGTTGGAATGGTCCGACAGCGGTGTGGAAGGCGCATTCCGTTTCTTGAGGCGGGTATGGAATTTTGCTTATGCGAATAAAAACGAGATTGGCGTTTACCTGGGCAGTGAACAGTCGTCCCGGGAAGATTATTTGGAGGCGTTGAATAATGAACAACGGACTGCGTACAGAGAGATGCATGTGGCGCTCAAGCAGGCCAATTTTGATTTGCAGCGTCTGCAATTTAATACGGTTGCATCAGCATGTATGAAAATTTTGAAAGCGTTGGAGCAGCAAATGGTAATAACCACCCCCGACATGGATACCCGGGCGGCGGTTATTGCAAATGGCTTCAGTATGTTGTTGCGCCTGCTTTCCCCCATTGCGCCGCACATTACACAAATACTTTGGCATGAACTGGGTTATGGTGAGGATATTTTTTCGGCTCCGTGGCCGGAGGTGGATGAAGCCGCGCTGGTACAAGATGAAATCGAGATGATGGTGCAAGTCAATGGAAAGTTGCGGGGCAAGCTGCGCGTTGCAAAGAATGCCGATAATGCCACGCTCGAACAGATGGCGTTGGTTTATCCGGCTGTCGAGAAATTGCTGGCCGGACAGTCTGCCAAAAAAGTTATCGTGGTACCAGGACGCTTGATCAATGTTGTCATTTAAACCAATGGGAAGAGGGTAATGCGCACAAATTTGCTGATACTACCGCTGTTGATTCTGACGTTGCTATTGGCTGCGTGCGGTTTTCATTTGCGCGGTCAGGGGGGAAGCGGTCATTTTCCGTTTCAGACATTATTCATTAAGGCACCCAATGTTAATGCGCCTTTTATTCTCGATTTAAAGAGCGCTGTGCAGTTATATAACATCAAGCTTGTTGATACGCCCGATAAAGCGGAATTGATCCTGCACATTGTTTCCGAAACTCCGGGTACGCAGATTCTGTCACTGAGCAATACCGGTCGGGTACGTGAATACCAATTGATTTACCGTGTTTCGTTGCGTGCTTACGATAATAAACAGCAGGAATGGGTTCCGGCAGATGAGATTGTGTTGCAGCGCTATTTGTCTTATGACAACGTACAGATTATTGCCAAGGAAATGGAAGAGTCGGTTCTGTATAAGGATATGCGTATGGACGCGGTTCAGCAGATATTGCGCCGGTTGAGTTTTGCCAAACCGCAACCGGCACTGTAATACTGGCTGATTCACGATGAAACTTTTCGGAGAAGATCTGCCGCGTCATCTTGCTCAAGGGCTGGCACCGTTGTATGTCATTCACGGTGAGGCGTTGTTGCCGGCTATCGAGGCCGCCGACGCTATTCGTGCCGCAGCACGCACGGCGGGCTATACTGAACGGGAGGTGTTGATCGCCGAGTCGGGCTTTAAATGGGCAGAGTTGCGTAATAGCACGCAAAATTTCTCACTGTTCTCCTCGCGTAAATTGGTGGATTTGCGCATTCCATCCGGCAAGCCCGGGGTGGAAGGTGCGCAGGCTTTGCAGGATTATTGCCAGCAGTTGAATGCCGACACGGTCACGCTGATATCTCTGCCACGATTGGAGAAGGCTACTTTGAGCAGCAAGTGGTTTACTGCATTATCAGCGCATGGTGTGATTATCGTCGCAGAGGATGTCGCATTGAATGCGTTACCTGCCTGGATTGCGAACCGACTGAAGCGTCAAAATCAATCTGCCGACGCGGATACGCTGGTGTTTCTAGCGGAGCGGGTGGAAGGTAATTTGTTGGCGGCTTACCAGGAAATTCAAAAGCTTGCCTTGTTGTTTCCCGCCGGGCCGTTATCTTTTGAACAGGTGAAGGATTCCGTGATGGATGTGGCGCGCTATGATGTATTTAAACTATCCGAGGCCATGTTGGCGGGTGATGGCGCACGATACGTGCATATTCTCGATGGGTTGCGTGCGGAAGGTACGGCTACTGTGCTGATACTTTGGGCGCTGGTTGAGGATATCCGTACACTGAGTAAAGTGTTGCGTGCCGTTCAGCACGGTGGCAGTCTGGCTTCCGCGTTACGTGATGCGCGGGTATGGAGTGGGCGCCAGAAGCTCGTGGAGCGCGCAGTGCGACGCTTTAGCCCGGCGAATGCAGAGCGTGCTTTGCGCCAGGCCGCGCACGTGGATAAGGTGATCAAGGGGTTGCGTTGTGGCGATGTATGGGATGAGTTGCTGCAACTGGGGGTTCGTTGCGCGAATGTGAAAGTGGCGTGACGCGAATGGCCGAAATTCTTCTAGTTCTAACCAATTTGCCGAATCGTGAGAGTGCCCGGCACTTGGCGGATGTTTTGATTGAACACCGTGTTGCGGCATGCATCAATATATTGGCGGAATGCACGTCGGTCTATCGCTGGCAGGGGAAAATAGAAACGGCTGGTGAGATACCGTTGCTGATCAAGACGACCCGTTCCGCCTATCCGCGTTTGGAATCTGTGATTCGGACGCATCATCCCTATGAACTTCCCGAGATTATTGCTGTCTCGGTTACAGCAGGGTTGCCCGGTTATCTGCAGTGGGTTGAACAAGAAACATTGTCAGACGCTGTCGGCCTTTCCTGACAATATCGCGGTTGGAATGGTTGGCGATGAAAGCTGCTTTGAATGCGATTCTTAATTCTGCGGTTATTGGGAAATCAAAATATTTTCTAATTTCTATAATATTCATGGAAATATCCCGGATCTCGGGCTATTGATGTGTAGGTAATAAAAACAAAGGTTTTGAATGTGATGCGTTTTTTACTATTGATATGGTTATGTTTGGTTCCGTTATCTCACGCGGAAAGTTTTCTGGATCGCTTGCCGCTGCTGGGCGGGAAGAAATCCACTGTTATTTTGCATCCGGATAAAGCATTCGGGCTGGAAATCAGTGCGCGTGATGAATCTACGCTGCTGGCCAATTTCAAGATCACGCCCGGCTACTATTTATATCGTGATAGGGTTAGATTCACGATTGTGGGCGATTCCGCAAAGGCGGCGGGAGTAAAAATTACGAATGTGTCCATGCCGACGGGGGAAATGAAGTCCGACCCTAATTTTGGTGACATGATGGTGTTTCATCAGCCATTTCAGGCCGTGATTACGTTGGAGAACAGTAACAATACGGTGCGGGATATTACGCTGGCGGCCAGTTATCAGGGGTGCAAAGAAAATGATCTTTGTTATGCGCCGATTGATAAGCAGTTCAATATTGCTTTATCCAAGGCAAATTCCGCGACAAAAATGTCGCAACTGCAGGCACCATCACAATCGCCGCAAGGTGCTGCGCTGCCGGTTGATTCGGAAAATTCGCAGCTCGCAAAACTCTTCAAACAGGGGAGTTTTTGGTTAATCGTGATATTTTTCTTTGGCGCCGGATTGCTTCTTGCTTTCACTCCGTGTGTGTTGCCGATGATTCCCATTCTTTCCGGCATTATCGTTGGCCGCAGTTCACATCCCACTAAAATGCACGGTTTTTTATTGTCGCTTGCCTATGTTCTTGGCATGGCATTAACTTATGCGGCAATTGGCGTGGCTGCCGGTCTGTCCGGCACTTTATTATCCAGCGCGCTGCAAACGCCCTGGGCGCTGGGCAGCTTCGCGGCCATATTCGTATTGCTGTCTTTATCAATGTTCGGGTTTTACGAGCTGCAACTTCCTGCCGTCCTGCAAAATAAATTGTCCAATACCGGCAGCCGCCTGCATGGCGGACATTTGGGTGGCGTATTCGTGATGGGTGCACTATCTGCCGTGATAGTCAGTCCGTGTGTTGCGGCTCCTATGGCGGCGGCTTTGTTGTACATCGGACAAACGCGCGATGCTATGTTGGGCGGAATCGCGTTGTTTGCAATGGCAATGGGCATGGGTCTGCCATTGCTTCTAATTGGCGTATCAGCCGGAGCGTTATTGCCCAAGGCGGGTGCGTGGATGGAAACGGTTAAGCGATTTTTTGGCGTATTAATGTTGGCACTCGCGATCTGGCTAATTTCACCGCTGATCCCGGTGAGTGTGCAGATGTTTTTGTGGGCGGCATTATTGGTGCTTTCCGCTATTTATATGCATGCGCTGGATGCGTTGCCGGATAATGCTTCGGGCTGGCGGAAGCTCTGGAAGGGCATAGGGATTCTTTCGCTTTTGCTGGGTAGTGCTTATTTGATTGGTGCACTTTCCGGTGCGCGCGATATTCTGCATCCGCTGGCGGTATTGGGTAGTAGTCGGGCGGAAGCGGCTTCAGCTTTGCCGTTTGAGCGTGTAAAGAGTGTGGCTGAACTGGATGCCCGGATTGCCAGAGCCAACGGTAAAGCCGTGATGCTGGATTTTTATGCTGATTGGTGTGTGTCGTGCAAAGAGATGGAGCGTTATACGTTTTCCGACGACAAGGTGAGAACTAAATTGAAAAGTGCCGTGTTGTTGCAGGTTGACGTTACTGCCAACAATGATGAGGATAAAGCACTGTTAAAACGCTTTGAATTGTTTGGTCCGCCCGCTATTTTGTTTTTTGATGCGCAAGGGCATGAGCAATCAGGGAATCGTGTAAATGGATATCAGGATGCGGGGCAGTTTCTTCAATCCTTACAATATGTAGGGTTATGATTTTCAGAATATATTTGCAGAATATTGATTTCCATCAAATGGTGAGTTAAAGTAATCCGGAATGTGAAATATCTATTGTTCCCTTGTGAATTATGGGTCCCATTCACTTTAACATTTGTATTTAACATTTAATTTTTAGAGGGTTGATTATGGCTGTAATAACTGAAAAAGATTTAACCGAAGTGTTGATTGGTATTGTTAACGCTCAAGTCGCGATTATTAATGCGTTGAAGGATCAAAAAGATTATCACGCGGTCACAAGAGTTGTAAGCAACGTTGGTATTGTTGCAGGAATAGAAGATGAGGGTACAACCGGCGGTCAGGATCCTGTTCGTCCTCCGATGACTTTGGCCAGACTTCCTGCACATTTGGTCCTCAGAGGGCTTTCAGCTCGCGGTTCATTCCCACAGAATATGGAGCAACTTGCCCATCAGGAAATTGGCAAGCTTTTTGTTAACAGACAATAGCAGTTATTGCGCTGCCTCTGTATTGCCGGCAATTCGTAAAAATATGTTTCAATATGCCGTGCAATACCCGTGCAATACAGGGGCTGCAAGCTTGGCGTAAGTTGTGCAGTGTGAATTTTCCGGGGTGGATGTTTATTTCGCTAGCTCGGATAGGCTCCGAAGTTCACGCAACAATATGCTAGGAAGTTTGATTTTTTGGCTATCTCACAGTTATTACATCCGTTTGGATATTCGTTTCGGATGGCATTCCCCGTTCAACACTATGATCCTTGCGCGCTACAAATCAGGCAAGTTGGATCTTTCTTCAACTTAATGGTGCGCCATTCCATATGCAGCAAATCGGTTACCAATAATCTGTTATCCAGCGGTGTGCCGATTCCCATTAATAGCTTGAGTGCTTCGGCTGCCTGCATGCTGCCGATAATACCGACTAGCGGGGCAAATACGCCCATTACTGCGCAACGGGTTTCCAATGCATTGGGTTGTTCCGGGTACAGGCAGTGGTAGCAAGGGCTATGTGGATGGCGCATATCAAACACGGTTATTTGACCATCGAAGCGGGTGGCCGCGCCGGATACAAAAGGCTTCTTTAATTGCACGCACACTTGGTTAAGTGCATAGCGTGTGGCGAAGTTATCGCTGCAATCCAACACGACATTAGCCTGACTGATTAATTCCAGTAAGCGCGCCTGATCCGCGCGTTCGTTCAGGGCGTTGATACGAATATCGGGATTGATTTCGGTGAGTGAGGAGTGTGCGGAATCCACCTTGGCGATTCCGATGCTGGAAGTGCGGTGCACGATTTGGCGCTGCAGATTGGTCAGGTCCACTGTATCACCATCACACAAGGTTAAAGTGCCTACTCCGCTGGCGGCAAGGTACATGGCGGCGGGGGAACCCAATCCGCCGGCACCTATGATCAGTGCGTGTGCATCCTGTAATTTCTGTTGCCCTTCGATGCCGATATCAGGCAACAGGATGTGGCGGCTATAGCGTAGTAGCTGTTCGTCATTCATGCGATATGGAAAGGGAAAGTTGAATTTTTACCCGCTTACTTCCCCTGTTGCAATATATTCATGCCTTTTAATAAATTCAAAGCCTGATTTAATTGGTAATCATCTTTTGAACCGAACTCGGGCACTTTGGGTTTTGTGGTATCACCATCTTCGCGTTTGTTTGGTGATTTGGTTGGTGTAGCCGATGTCGCCGGTTTGGTTGTGGCGCCTCCCTTGGCATCAACCTCCTGGTTGTTGCTCAGGTGGCGTTCCAGATCAGCCTCGCGCATGCGGAATGCTTGATCTTCGGCAGTTGTCGGGTCTTCCACGACGATGTCGGGAACAATACCCTTGGCTTGTATGGAGCGGCCACTGGGGGTGAAATAACGCGCTGTAGTGAGTTTGATTGCGGTATTGTTGCCCAGCGGAAGAACGGATTGTACCGAGCCTTTGCCAAAGGTTTGCGTGCCCATAATAATGGCACGTTTGTGATCCTGCAGTGCACCTGCGACGATTTCCGAAGCGGATGCGGAACCGCCGTTAACAAGCACTATCATCGGTACGGTTTTGGCTCCCGCAGGTAGATTCTTCAGATAATCTTTTTCACTATGATGAAGATAGTCGCCAGGGACGGCATTCAAGCGCATCTTGGCTTCCGAGTTACGTCCTTCGGTATAGACCACCAAGGCATCCTTGGGCAGGAAGGCAGCAGAGGTTGCCACCGAGCTATTGAGCAAGCCGCCAGGATCGTTACGCAGATCCAATACCAAGCCTTTCATTGTGCCCTGATTTTGTTTGTATAGATTATTAAGCGCGGTGGCGAGGTTCTCGCCGGTATGCTCCTGGAATTGGGTGATACGGATAAAGGCATAGCCGGGTTCAACCAGCTTTGATTTTATGCTCTGTACTTTGATGACGGCACGGGTCAAAGTAAAGGTCAACGGTTTTGGCGCGTCCTTGCGAATGACGGTCAACACAATTTTGCTGCCGGGTTTGCCGCGCATGCGCTTGACAGCGTCGCTTAGCGTCAGGCTTTTTACCATCACATCGTCAAGTTTAATGATTAGGTCGCCGCTTTTCATGCCGGCATGATGGGCAGGGGAATCTTCGATTGGCGAAATAACTTTCACCAACCCGTCTTCCATTCCTACTTCAATCCCCAAGCCGCCGAATTCACCCTGAGTGCCAATTTGCAATTCCTTGAACGCATCGGCATCCAGATAGGATGAGTGCGGATCCAGGCCGGTTAACATGCCGGTGATGGCTTCGGTGATCAGTTTCTTGTCGGTGACCGGTTCTACATAATCACTCTTGATACGGCCAAATACCTCAGAGAAGGCACGCAGCTCTTCAACAGGAAGCGGTTCGGCATTATTGTCTTTGTCCGCGATGGCAGAGAGTTGCAAACTGATCAGCACACCCGCGATCAGGCCAAGTCCGACTAATCCAATTTTCTCAATACGACTGCGCATGTCTGACCTTTGTGTTGTTTTGCTGAACAAGTTTATTTACGGATAATTCTATCGGGCTATCCATTTTATGGGATCCAGAGGTTCGCCCTTATGGCGCAGCTCAAAGTATACACCGGAATTTTCATTTCCGCCGCTGTTGCCTACGGTCGCTACAGTATCGCCTCCGCGCAGGACGTCGCCCACCTGTTTATACAGTGTTTCGTTGTTGCCGTATAAGCTCATATAGCCTTGACCATGGTCGATGATTAACAAGTTGCCGAAGCCGCGCAACCAATCGGCAAATACCACACGCCCGGATGCAACCGATTTCACCGGCTGACCGATTGCCGCACGTAATAACAGACCTCTCCAAAGCACGGTACTCTCGGGGCGCGCACTGCCGAATTTATTGACCACCTCACCCATTACTGGCAGCATCAGCTTGCCCTTGAGTTGTTCGAACGGTTTGCCGTCAAAACGACTATCGGGCAATTTGTTGTTATTGAATATCCCTTTTTCTTTTTGCCGAGTCAACATTTTTGAGAGCTTGGACACCAATTGCGACAGGCGGTTTTCATCGCGTTTCAGGCGGCCAATTTCGTGACGCTGCTGTTTAATTTGCCGAGCGAGTTGATTAATTACATGCTGGCGTGCAACTTTCTCTTTTTCCAGAATTTTCTGTTGCGCATTTTCTTCTTCCTGCAGTGCCGAAATTTCGTCACTTTTTTGCTGTGTTTGCCGGACGATTTCGTTCAGTTGCGCAAGATTTGTGCGTAGCGTATTGACCCAGGCCGAGCGACCGCGTGCGATATATCCGTAATAACACATGTCGCGTGCGGCTTGACCGAGGTTATGATTATCGAGCAGTAGCTTGAGATACTCCTGTTGGCCACCCACATATTGTTGGTATAGCAGTTTGCCAAGCATGGATTGTTGGCTCTGAATATCCTTTTCCAGCTGTTGTGATTGCTGCCGCAATTTCTCTATGGTGAGTTCGGCGGCACGGTGTTGTGATGACAGCTCGGCTAGCTTGCGCTTGCTATTGCTGATGGCCCGTTCTGATTCCCGTAGCTCGTCTGCCGCTTCGGATTGAGATTCGCTGGTTTTCTCCAGTTCTTTTTGTAATGCAGAGATGTGCTTGCGCAGGTTGTTTAGCTCGTTCTGCTGCAAAGCGTGTGTGCTGTTGATGCCCGTCGCCAAGCAGAAATACAGCAATAGGGTGTGGCGGGTGAGTATTGTCACCGGATTGAAATAAGCGACCGGCCTGTCATTTCGAGCGGTTGCGGCAGGCCCATCATGGCGAGCAAGGTGGGAACAACATCTTGAAGCGAGCCGCCGTCGGCCATTTGCGCCTTGCGGCCGATATACAACAATGGAACCGGGTTAAGTGTGTGTGCGGTATGAGCTTGCTGTGTTTGGTAATCCAGCATTTGCTCGGCGTTGCCGTGATCGGCTGTAATAAGCACTTCGCCGCCACATTCCAGCATGACGTTTGTTATCCGGCCAATACAGGTATCCAGTGCTTCAACGGCTTTGACCGCCGCCTCCATAATGCCGCTATGGCCCACCATGTCGCCATTGGCATAATTGCAAATTATTGCTTGATACTGCCCGCTGCGAATCGCGGCTTCCAGTTTATCGGTGACTTCAAACGCGCTCATTTCGGGTTTGAGATCGTAAGTTGCCACATTGGGTGATGGCACCAGGATACGATCTTCGCCTGGATACGGTTGTTCTTTCCCCCCGTTGAAGAAATAGGTGACATGCGCGTATTTTTCCGTTTCCGCAATGCGCAATTGTTTTAAACCCAGACCGGACAGATATTCTCCAAAACAATTGTGAATTGCTGTGGGCCCGAATGCGGCCGGGACGTGAAAATCTTCACCATAGTTGCTCAGTGTGACGAAACTCGCCAGCTTGGGGAAATAGGCCCGCGTAAAGCCGTCAAATGCCGGATCGGTTAATGCACGGGTTAATTGGCGCGCGCGGTCGGCGCGGTAATTCATGAAGATGGCAACGTCTCCGTCTTGCATGGTAACGGGCGATTCGTTCGGCGGTGCGATGATGGTTGCTTTAACGAACTCGTCGTTTTCACCGCGTGCATAAGCTTGCTGTAATCCATCCAGGGCATCGGGCGAACGAAATTCGGCTTTGCCCTGGGTCAATAAATTGTAGGCGTCCTGCACCCGCTCCCAGCGGTTATCTCGATCCATCGCGTAATAGCGGCCAACAATGGAGGCAATGCGTCCAACTTTCAGAAACGCAATTTTTTCCTGTAATCGTTGTAAAGAATGGGCGGCACTTCTCGGCAGAGTGTCGCGACCATCGAGAAATGCATGTATTAATATTTTGTGCAGACCGGCGCGTGCCGCCAGTTCCAGCATGGCATGAATATGATCTTCGTGGCTATGCACTCCGCCGGGCGACAGCAGTCCCATGATGTGTAACGCGGTGTCATGTTGCTTGGCATGTTCAACAGCTTGCACGAATGCCGGCCTGCTGTAGAAGCTTCCATCCTGAATGGCTGCGTCCACCCGTGTGAGTTCCTGATAAATTACCCGGCCCGCGCCTATATTGAGATGGCCAACTTCAGAGTTACCCATTTGTCCCTGGGGGAGCCCCACCGATAATTCAGACGTGCGGATTAGTGTATGCGGATAGTCCCGCCATAGTTTGTCCCAGTTGGGTTTGCAGGCTTGGGCAACGGCGTTGTGATCCGTTTCTTCACGGTAGCCGAAACCATCAAGTATAAGCAGGAGTACAGGGGTGATTTTCATGCCGGATTTGGGAAGAGTTATTTTTAATTTAGCTGCTTGTTTAATTCGCCATTTTAGCCGATTTCTGGATTGTCGGGCATCATGGGCACTGCATAATGGTGAAATTAAACGAATGAACGGAAAAAATTTGGCAATGAAATAAATAACGAGCATGATGACAAATTGTCAGTTTCATTGAAATAAATCGGTGAATCTGTGCCGGTATAAAATATACAAAGACAGAACGGCATGGCGTTAACCGCCGGATTTAATGATGAACTTTAATATTTATTTGGCCAGTCGGCTACGTTTGGCGTACTTCCGATTTTCCGCACTGCTCGCCAGGCTGTGGAAAAAGAATTTCTATCTGTACCTTGCAGCGCTGTTCACGCTGTTTGCCGTGCTGGATACCATGCAGTTACATCTTATTGCCGGTATGCGCCAGGAAGCATTTGATGCGATGGTGCGTCATCGCATTGTGGTGCCCAAGCCCGACAACGACATTGTAATCGTGGATATCAATGAAGCCAGTCTTGCTGCCATGGCCAAGGATTACGGGCGCTGGCCGTGGCCGCGCCAGGTGCTGGGGGAATTCCTCGAGCAGATTGAAAAACAGCAACCCAAAGCAATCGTGTTTGATATCTTGTTTGGTGATGCAGATATTTACAATCCGGAAAGCGATGCTTATTTCGATTCCGCTGTTGCTGCCACAAACAATACCTATTTCCCTGTGTTACGCCTTGATCCGTCGAGCGATATCTTGAGCCAGGTGGCACCCGCAATGATTCCAGGGGTTGTGCCATTACACAAAGATGCCAAGTCCGAGGCCACCATTGCGGTCGTGTTGCCGCATTTTCCGGCAGCACTTCAAGGGGGGCGTCTCGGCTTGCATAATATTTATCCCGATGCGGATGGTATTGCGCGTCAATATAGTGTTTACCGGGACGAATATGGGTGGAAGCTGCCATCATTGCCGACGCGGGTAGCGTATGATCTCGGTTGGGCTGAGCCTGCAGCCCAGCGCGTTTTGCTCAATTGGCGCGGTCCGCCATTTTCTTATCGGTATGTAAGTTTTTATGACGTGTTTACGGATCTGGGCAATAAGGAAAAAAAGCGTCCGGGGGATGAATTTAAAAACAAAATCGTTATTATCGGTTCAACGGCTCCCAGTTTGTTTGACATCAAGCCCACGCCCATGAGCCAAATGCATCCGGGAGTGGAAATTCTGGCGACCGCGATAGATAACTTTAAACATAAAGATTATCTGCATTATCCTGAAGCGCCTGCAGCTTATTTTATATTGACGTTGTGCATCATTTGGGCGACAGCTTGGGGTTTTTATACTAATGCCGGGCGCAGCAAAATAGACATACTATTTGGTACATCGCAATTTATATTGATCGGTATTTCGTATGCCAGTATTAATTTTGCAGAGACTTACATTAATATCACCGGGCCGGTGACAATAGGTCTGATCTATTTTACGGTTGCCCGTGTATATTCTGCTGCTACCGGCAAAATGCTGGAACAAAGCATGGTGCGTGCTTCCATGGAGCGCGAAGGCGAGCTGCAGGCCACGTTGTTATTGATTCGGCTTGACGGGGCTCAGAGTATATTGACTGACGCGCAGATGGAAAAAATCCGTTATGGCCTTGAAAATACGGGAAGTGGTCAGAAAAGCGTGGAAGTATTGAGGGGGCATCAAAAAGGCCTGTGGGATTTGTTCGAAAAGACATTTACGGTTTCCTGGGTGGTGGACAAGGAAGATGCAAACGACGCTGCACGGGTGGCTGATGATATGGCAGCGGTTATCGCCGCATTTCCGCAATTGTTAAAAAAATGTGTGGCCGATTCCGGGATTGTGGTTAGTTATTTTGTCCATCGTGGGAAAATATTCGGTGGGAAAAAAGCACGCGATGGTTGGCGTGTCATGTTTGCAGAAGCATTGCTGCGATGGGATGAACAACAGGGGAAGGCATCATGAATTCAATCAGATTAATCGCTGTGTTATTTGCGTTGCTGGCTGTGCCGGCATTTGCCGCAGAAACGGGAAGTGTAATCAGGGCCGATGGAATCAGGGTCGAGCCGTTTCGGGACGCCAGAACGATAGCCACGTTAAATGTCGGTGACAAAGTGGACATCCTTAAAAAGGATGGTGGTTGGCTGCAAATAAAGAGCCAGAAGGGCAAGGGCTGGGTGCACATGCTCAATGTTCGAAAAGAGGGTGTGCGCAAGGGTTCCGGTGATGCGGGCGGGCTTTTGAATATGGTGACTGGACGTGCGGGAACCGGGAAAGTCGTGAGTACGACCGGTATTCGCGGGTTTGATGAAGTGGAGTTGAAATCCGCCAAATATAATGAAGCTGAGCTGAATCTGATCGAGTCGTATACCGTAAATCAAACGGAAGCCAAGTTGTTTGCCGTGCAAGGCCAACTTGTTGCCCGTAAATTTGATTATCTTCCCTCTCCAGAAGTTTCCCCGGAATAAAGGATCACTCGAATGAAGGCGATAAAAAAATACTTGTTGATCACGGTATGTGCAGCTATTTCCAATATTGCCTGGGGTTTTGATTTTGATGAAGAGTTCAAGAAAGTAATCAGAGAAGGCGTGCAGCAAAAGATTGAAGAAAAATCTGATCCCGCAGTCAGCAGCACGCTTTTGGGGCTTACCGGTGTTTCGCAGGAACAGGAGATCGCGATTGGCCGACAAATCTCCGGCAATTTGTTGGGTGCGTCCGCGCTCGTTAAAGATCGGAGTTTGCAGAAGTATGTCAACAATGTCGGGCGTTGGGTAGCCAGCCAAAGCGAACGTCCGGATTTGATTTGGCATTTTGGCGTGATCGAATCGGGCGATATAAATGCCTTTGCCGCGCCAGGCGGATATGTTTTTGTAACGCGCGGACTGTATGGTTTATTGCGTAACGAGGCGGAATTGGCGGGGGTGCTGGGCCATGAAATTGGCCATGTGATCCGCAAGCATCATTTGAAAATTTTGCAGCAAAGCAGTTTGATTGATATGGGCGGCAAGTTGCTTTCCGGTCAGATCGGCGGCAGTGACAAAGTGCAAAAACTGATAGGCAGTGGTGCGGAAATTGTAGCGCGCTCGCTCGACAAAAATGCTGAATTTGAGGCTGACCGCATTGCGGTGGTGCTTGCCGCGCGTGCCGGTTACGACGCCTTCGCGCTGCCCGAAGTGTTGCAGCAGATAGGCCACTTTGCCAAAGATGACGGCAGCGTGGCGCTAATGTTTAAAACACATCCTCATCCGGATGATCGGTTGGAAAAATTGGGATTTGCCATGCGTGATCGCATGGAAGACGTAAAAGGAAAAACGCAGGCGGCACGTTTTTATCGGATCAAGCCATAATTCCTGTTTGATTTTATATTGTTCATGACACGTCATTTATCAAAAATGAGGAGGGCGTTTGCCTAGTATTGCCCGCATTAGTCTGACATTAGTCGGGTTAATGTGGGTCGTGCCGTTTCTGTATTATTACCATGCCTACCCGATCACTACCTTCTATCAGGAATGGGGTGCCGCTGTTCTCGGGTTGTGTGCCATGCCGTTGTTAATGACCAAACGTTATTGGCGGCAACCACAAGTTCCATACATCGTGTTGTTGCCCATCGGTTTGTTGATGTTGGGCGCGGTGCAGTTTGTGCTGGGCCGGGTAAGTTATTTTGACCAGGCTTTATTGCTCTCCCTGTACATGTTGTGGGCGGCGTTGTTGATGATATTAGGTCAACAGCTGCGTGAGGAATTCGGTTTGCCTGTATTGGCAACAGTGCTGGCGACATTTTTACTGATCGGGGCCGAGCTGAATGCGCTGGCCGGGATATTGCAACATTATCGCTGGCATACTTTTCTGGATGCGGTGGTTACGGTTAAGATTGCTGTGGCTGTCTACGGTAATGTGGCTCAACCCAATCATTTTGCCGACTACATTACACTGGGGTTAATTTCATTAGGCTTGCTGTATATACGTAGCCTGTCGCGTGCGTGGCATGCTGCGTTGTTGGCGATGCCACTATTGTTTGTTTTGGTATTGAGCGGTTCGCGTAGCGCCTGGTTGTATTTGCTGTTTATAGCGGGAATAGCCTGGTGGTGGCAGCGTCGCGATAAATCTTGTGTG
>JBIIMQ010000115.1:0-6435 GCA_044337935.1 Candidatus Nitrotoga sp. | reverse complement strand
CTTGATTCATAAAACCGGAGGCATCCTAACATGGCAATAATCCCAGTGAAAAGCGGCATTTCTTCTGCCCCTCCCGTCAGGTTGTCGCAGGTCTTTAGGGTCAGACTCGATTGATTTTGCATATTTGTGCCGACACCGGCAACTACAAACCTAGTTCGCTCCACATTGCATCCACACGCCGTTTGATTGCATCATCCATTGCAATTGGTGTGCCCCATTCGCGTTGCGTTTCACCGGGCCATTTGTTGGTTGCATCCAGTCCCATTTTGCTGCCCAAGCCGGATATCGGGCTGGCGAAATCCAGATAATCGATAGGCGTGTTGTCCACCAGCAGTGTGTCGCGTGAGGGATCGACGCGAGTGGTGATTGCCCAGATGACTTCCTGCCATTTGCGGATATCGATGTCGTCGTCCACCACGATGATGAACTTGGTGTACATGAACTGGCGCAGATAGGACCAGATGCCGAACATCACGCGCTTGGCGTGTCCCGGGTACTGCTTTTTCATGGATACAATTGCCATGCGATAAGAACAACCTTCCGGCGGCAGATAGAAATCCGAAATTTCGGGAAATTGTTTTTGTAGAAGCGGCACGAACACTTCGTTTAGCGCCACACCTAAAATGGCCGGTTCATCAGGCGGTTTGCCGGTATAGGTGGAGTGGTAAATGGGGTTGCGGCGCATGGTGATGCGTTCAATGGTGAACACCGGGAATTTTTCCTGTTCATTGTAATAACCGGTATGGTCACCAAACGGGCCTTCCAGCGCGATATCGTCCGGGTAAATCATTCCTTCCAGTACGATCTCGGCGCTGGCAGGTACGTGCAAATCGTTACCGATACATTTAACCAGTTCTGTTTTAGACCCACGCAATAAGCCGGCAAATTGATATTCAGACAGGCTGTCCGGCACCGGTGTGACCGCGCCCAAAATAGTCGCCGGGTCGGCGCCGATCACCACCGCCAGCGGGAACGGCTGGCCCGGATGCACTTTACACCACTCCTGATAATCCAGCGCTCCTCCACGATGAGCCAACCAGCGCATGATGACTTTGTTGGGAGCGATTACTTGCTGGCGGTAAATACCTAGATTCTGGCGCGGCTTGTTGGGACCACGGGTAACGACCAGTCCCCAGCTGATCAGCGGTGCCGCATCGCCCGGCCAGCAGGTTTGGATGGGCAGTTTGCTTAAGTCCACCTCGTTGCCTTCCCATATTATTTCCTGGCAGGCAGCACCCGAAACTATCTTGGGCGTCATGTTTAATACTTGCTTTAATACCGGCCATTTATCCCAAGCATCCCGCAACCCTTTGGGTGGTTCGGGTTCTTTCAGGTAAGCCAATAGCTTTCCCACTTCGCGCAAGGCCGAGATGTTTTCTTCGCCCATGCCCAGTGCTACCCGGTGCGGTGTACCAAACAAGTTCGCCAGAACCGGCATGTTGTGTCCGACAGGGTTTTCAAAGAGCACGGCAGGGCCTTGGGCGCGTATCACGCGATCGCATATTTCCGTTATTTCCAGATGCGGCGAGACGGGCGTAACCACGCGTTTGAGTTCGCCCATTTTTTCCAATTGCGAGATAAAGTCGCGCAGATCATGATATTTCATTTGTAGAAGCTTTCTTCGCCTTCGGGCCGGGTTTTAAATCGTCTGTGCAGCCAGAAATATTGTTCTGGCATTTCCCGCACGCGTTCCTCGATGAATTCGTTAATGCGACGGGTGTCGGCTATTAAATCATCGGTAGGGTAGTTTTCCCATGCCGGAAAGAAGCGTACCTCATACCCTTGGTAATTCGGCAGCATGCGTGTGATACACGGCACCACTTGCGCGTTGGTCATCGTGATCAGGCGCGGCAACGTGGCCAGCGTGGCAGCGGGTATGCCAAAGAATGGAACGAACACGCCATCTTTGGTGCTCCAATCCTGGTCCGTGAAATAATAAAATGGCCGGCAATCGCGCAAAGATTTTACTACCGGACGTAACCCGGCTTGTCGCGCGTATAACAATTGTTTGCCAAACCGTGCGCGTTTTTGTAACACCAAATTTTGCATGTAAGAATTTTTTTGTTTGGAGTACACGCTCACGCCATCAGTGTGCTGGGTAATCCATGATCCCCCGACATCCAGCGCGGCAAAATGCGCGGTAAGTAAAATGAGCGGTTTGCCTAGTGCTTCCTGAAAATGCTCGACCCCTTCAATTCGTATTAATTTATTGATTTCTTCACGACTGCACCACCATAAAATCCCCCGTTCCACGATGCTGCGGCCGAAGGCGCAAAAACTTTGCCATACCAGTTTCGATCGTTGAGCATCAGTCAGTTCGGGGAAGCATAAACGCAAATTGATGTTCGCCACACGTCGCCGCCGGGCTGAAACCAAATAAAACAGTGTTCCCAGAATATTGCCTATCCGTGCTTGCAGTCCGTATGGAAGGAAGTGCAGTAACCATAGTAGAAAAACACCCAATCGCACCATCATGTCGGGGGAGTTTCCTGCGTTGCGGCAGATTTAATGCCTGCCGGACTTTTGTAACGGTTGTAACTCCACAGGTATTGAGCGGGATTCAAGAGTACTACCTTTTCCAGTGCCGCATTGACTTGGCGGCTTATAGGTGTATCGGTAACGAATTCCAAAGGGGTGAAGCTCAGGGTATATCCTGCTCCATGTTTCAGTCTTTCAACGGATGTCATGATCACCGAGGCGCCGCTGGATTTCATCAGGCGTCCAATTAGTGTCATGGTATAAGCCGGGCGACCGAAAAAATCTGCCCACTCCCCTTCCCCGTTGCCTGGCACTTGGTCCGGTAAAAGCCCGATGGCTTCAGTCCGTTTGAGCGCTTTGTATAGCTGGCGTACCCCGCCCACATCGGTACGTGCCAGTCGCAACTGGGCCCGTTCGCGACCACTGCGCATGACTTGTTCCAACCATGTTAATTTGGGCGGGCGATACAGTACGGTAAGTGGCATGTATTGGGCAACGTATAAGGCCGATATATCGAAACATGCCATGTGCGGTGTTAAAAAAATTATTCCTTTTCCTTGCGCACGCGCCGCCTCGATGTGCTCCCATCCGTGGCATGCTTTAACGCGGGCAGTTACTATAGCCAGTGGCTGACACCAAACCCATAGTAGTTCCATCGCGCCTTTTCCTGCCTCAATGATGCTGGCGTTTAGTACCCGGTTAAATTCCGCTTCAGGACGCCCTTGCCAAGCATAGCCAAGATTTTCGCGCATCCGCTCGGCATATTTGCCGGACAGGCGATAAGTCAATTTGCCCACGATGGCGCCTAGACTGTGCAGGACACTAAGCGGCAAACGTGCTGCCAAATTGAATAACCAGGTTACCAGAGAAGATATCATGAAGGTAATTGCAATGTACTTGTTGCTATAATTGGCTAATTTCTTAACTAACTCTATCGGGGAGCACCATGAGCGAATTTCTATTTACGTCCGAATCAGTATCTGAAGGTCATCCCGACAAAGTTGCAGATCAAATTTCTGATTCCATTCTGGATGCTATTCTAGCGCAAGACCCCTATGCGCGAGTAGCTGCTGAAACTTTAGTGAATACTGGCCTTGTGGTGCTTGCCGGTGAAATAACTACCACTGCTACTGTGGACTATATCAAGGTGGCGCGCGATTGCATCAAGCGAATCGGCTATGACAACACAGAATACGGCATAGACTACAAAGGTTGTGCTGTACTTGTTGCCTATGATAAGCAAAGTCCGGATATTGCCCAAGGCGTGGATCGGGCATCCCATGAATATATGGATCAGGGTGCGGGCGATCAAGGTTTGATGTTCGGTTATGCGTGCGATGAAACGCCCACGTTGATGCCGCTGCCAATTTATTTGGCGCATCGGATAGTCGAGCGCCAATCGCAACTACGCCGTGATGGTCGCCTTAATTGGCTGCGGCCGGATGCCAAAGCGCAGGTTACCATCCGTTATGCGGATGGCAAGCCACATTCCATTGACACGGTGGTGCTATCTACCCAGCATGCGCCCGAGATGCAGCTGGAAACTATACGCGAAGCGGTGATTGAAGACATTATCAAGCCCGTGTTGCCGCAGGAACTCATTAAAGGTGATATCAAATATTTGGTTAATCCGACAGGCCGGTTTGTTATCGGGGGCCCGCAAGGGGATTGCGGTTTGACAGGTCGCAAGATTATTGTGGATACGTATGGTGGCGCGGCTCCGCACGGGGGCGGAGCGTTTTCCGGTAAGGATCCGTCCAAGGTGGATCGTTCTGCCGCTTATGCTGGCCGTTATATTGCCAAGAATATTGTGGCTGCAGGTTTGGCCAGCAAGTGTTTGATCCAGATTTCTTATGCGATCGGTGTGGCGTTACCAACCAGTGTGTGGGTGACCAGTTATGGTACGGGCAAAGTTTCCGATGAGAAAATCGCGGAATTGGTTAAAAAGCATTTTGATTTGCGACCCAAAGGCATTGTGCAAATGCTGGAGTTGTTACGTCCGATTTATACCAACACCGCTGCATATGGCCATTTTGGCCGTGAAGAACCGGAATTTACCTGGGAGGCAATAGATAAGGCGTCTGCTTTGCGTGCTGATGCAGGCCTATAAGTTTCTGCAATGATGTTCCAAGTTTGGCGTGCGCTTAATTTGGGTATTTCGGGCTGAAGGTTAGCTGAAAATCGGTTATTGCAGATAGATGAATAAAAATACCCCGCTATTTTGGCGGGGTATTTTTTTATGTATAACTAAAATTTAATATGGCAATGTTGGATAGTCGATGTAGCCGGCAGCATCCCCGCCATAAAACGTTGCCGTATCCGGCGGATTGTAGTTTCTGCGCTCGCGCAGCCGCAGCGTTAAATCCGGGTTGGCGATAAAGAGTGCGCCAAATGATACAAAGTCAGCAGTTTTTTCAACAATAGCTGTCTCGGCACGATCCGCATCGTAACCACCATTCGCGATGTATTTGCCTCTAAACAAGCTGCGCAAACGCTTAAAGTCAAATGTTGACGGGTGTTCTTCAACTACGTGTATATACGCGAGGTTGAAGCGATTCAATTGTTCGACAATGTATTCGAAGGTTTCTTGCGGTGTGGAGTCGGAAATGTCGTTCAACGGGTTAACCGGAGATAGACGAACCCCAACTTTTTGGGCCGGATACACGGTGCATACCGCCTGAATGACTTCAAACAACAAGCGACAGCGGTTCTCGATCGGGCCACCATATTCGTCTGTCCGTTGATTTGTACTATCCCGCAAGAACTGGTCGAGCAGATATCCATTGGCAGCGTCAATCTCGATGCCATCCAGCCATGCTTCTTCGGCATTTAGCGCGGCTTGTTTATATTGCTCGACAATGCCCGGCATTTCGGCAACCTCAAGTGCACGCGGAGTGACGTATGGCACCATTCCATCGGGGGTGAAAACTTCTCCGGCCGGTTGAATGGCAGAAGGTGCGACTGGTAAGCCTTTGAATGGCTGCAGCGATGGATGTGAGATCCGGCCAACATGAGATAGGTTCATGAAAAGCTTGCCTCCCATTCTGCGAATGTGGGCGGTCACTGCTTTCCACCCGTCTATTTGTTCGCGGGTAGATATGCCCGGTGTACCTGGATAACCAATTCCTTGGTCAGAAACCTGGGTTGGTTCAGAAATCATCAGGCCCGCGCAACTGCGTTGAGCGTAATACAGCGCATTCATCGCAGTAGGAACGTTGCCGAGCCCGGCCCGGCTGCGGGTCATGGGGGCCATAACCACACGGTTATTCAGTTCAAGTGCGCCGAGCCATCCCTTTCGGTAGAGGGGGTGTATTTCCGGCGGCAGAATGTGCGACATATCTGTCCATCCGGAAGGGCTGGACTCACGTTTGACCGGCTTTTTCTTAGGATAGTTTCTGGGGTCAGCAATCGGATTGGGGTTCTCATTGAGAGCCTTTGGAACATCCGTATAGGCGGGAATCAGGGGCGGATTATCATCCAAATCCCAGTCGTCCATCGGGATTAGGGGAATATCTTTCTTGGGATTGGCCTTGCCGACAACAGGCGCAGGACTATCAGTGCCGAGCGTAAGCTTGTCGGTATTGGGTGTAAGTTCGTTATCGTTTTGCATAGATTTATCACTCGGTTAGACACTCAGAATAGGTCATTATAACTTGTTCTATTAGCGCATCAACCAGAACGTTTATAAATTGATTTTCTTATGAAAAATCGTCTTCCGGAAAGGGGTCGGAATTCCATCCACGTGGATAAGGAATTAAGGAAAAAACAAAAGCGCGGGCGTGGATTCGGGGGGCGACAAATGGCTGGATGCCGGGGCGTTGTTTGTTGAGCTATTGAAACCTTTCCTGTTGGGGGAGTTTATGGTCGTGTCTATACATCCGAAAATTTGAGTAGCAATTTTTCGGATGTAGGCGACTTGACGTGCGGTATGATTAGCGACCCCCTCCTCTAACTTGG
>JBIIMQ010000114.1:0-6441 GCA_044337935.1 Candidatus Nitrotoga sp. | reverse complement strand
CGGCGATTGCAGCGGGTGCAGATGGATTATTGGTCGAGATGCATCCCACACCGAGCGAGGCCTGGTGCGATGCAGATCAGGCACTGACACCGCAGGAATTGAAGAAATTGATGGGTGTGCTGGGTGGTATCGCCATAGCGATTGGACGCACACTCTAATCCTGTCTCACGCTGGTGGAGAGGTGAGGAAAGTCGTGACAAAACCATTGTTTCGCAAGATTGTAATATTTGGCGCCGGTCTGATTGGCGGTTCGTTCGCGCTTGCTTTGCGGCGAATGAATGCGGTGGAGGAAGTAGTTGGTTTTGGTCGCAGTGCGCAGACGCTAGCGCAAGCACAGCAACTCAGAATTATTAATCGTAGCGGTTCGGATTTTGCGGCCGAGTTGGGTGATGCCGATCTGGTATTGCTGGCAACGCCCGTAGGCCAAATGGCCGATATCATGACCCGTATCGCGCCGCATCTCGGTGAACGGACACTTATTACTGATGGTGGTAGCACCAAGTGCGACGTTGTTGATTATGCTTATAATCATCTGGCCGAACATATATCCCGTTTCATACCGGCACACCCAATTGCGGGTGGCGAACAAAGCGGTGCGACCGCAGCGCGGGCCGATCTGTATCAAAATAAAAAAGTAATTCTGACTCCGCTGCCGGAAAACGCCGCAGATGCTGTGGCGCGCGTAAGATTGGCTTGGGAATTGTGCGGTGCATTGGTGAGCGAATTAACGCCGAAGCAGCATGACGAAGTGTTTGCCGCTGTCAGTCATTTGCCGCACCTACTTGCATTTGCATTGGTTCACAACCTGGCGCAGCGCGAAAATCGTGATTTATTGCTTTCTTTTGCCGCCAGCGGTTTTCGTGATTTCACCCGTATTGCGGCGAGCTCGCCGGAAATGTGGCGCGATATCAGCTTGGCCAATCGCGATGCATTATTGATTGAAATGGGCCGCTATATGCAGGAACTGGAAGCTTTGCATAAAGCGTTGGCAGCAGCCGATGGTGCCAAACTGGAAGAAATATTTAGTATTGCCCGCACGGTGCGCAGTAATTGGACACCGCCATAAATCGGTAATCTGTACTTGGGGAAATTTTTAAAGTGGTTATAAGGAGAAAATAAATGATTGACTTGAAAGTTACCTGCATCAGGAAAAATAACAGTCAACTCGCGCATGAGCGCATTGTATATATAGGTGGCGTTGATGCTGACGGCGTTCGCTGGAGATACACCGCGGCAGAGGCAATTGAGGGTATTTCCGTTGGTAAATTGCGGTTCTATACCCATATCGGTGGGCATCCATACTGGATCGTAGTCGCTGTCAGCTCTCTTGGATACAAGTATTTGAAAACTGATCACGATGGGGAACAGCCAATTAATTTATTGAGCTTGCGCGAGTGTCCACCGGATTAATTTGTGTTATTCCATATTCATGACATCGGCCTGATGTACAAGTACCGGATGACCCTATTCATCTTCGTTAAGCCGTTAAAGCTGCCCGTAGCCCGTTTGGACGATTGTTGAGTTCTTCCTCTATGCTTGACTGGCAGAACGGGCAGCCGTTTTCCAGCCGTTTCAGCGATGTCTATTTTTCAAACGATTCCGGACTGGAAGAAAAGCGCCATGTTTTTCTGCAAGGCAATCGGCTGGCCGAACGTTTCGCATCTTTATCCGGTGGTAATAGTTTTGCCATTGGTGAGATAGGATTCGGCACAGGGTTGAATTTTTTATGTGCCTGGCAATTGTTTGACAAAGTTGCGCCATCTCGTAGCAGTCTTGATTTTTTCAGCATCGAAAAATATCCGCTTGATGAAAAAGAGCTGACAGATGTTTTGGCACTCTGGCCGGAATTGCGCCAGTATGCTGTGGAATTTTTGGCCCGATGGCGCCGCCGTATACCCGGCTGGAACCGGTGGAGTTTTGCCGGTGGAAAAATACGCCTTACGCTGGTGATAGGTGATGTAGCCGACGCGCTACCTGAAATATGCGGCGCGATTGATGCATGGTTTCTGGATGGTTTTTCACCGGCGCGTAATCCGGAAATGTGGACACAGTCTGTATTTGAGAACGTCGTTCGAAGCTCTCGACCGGGCGCCTCATTTTCTACCTATACCTGTGCCGGTTGGGTGCGGCGCGGTTTGGAGCAAGCGGGATTTCAGGTTGGTAAATCTCCAGGCTTTGGGCGTAAACGCGAAATGCTGCAAGGTGCTCTTCCCGGTTTTCCGCCAGTGCGGACTGCCGTAACAAAGGCGATTGTGATCGGCGGAGGCGTGGCCGGTTGTGCCGTTGCATCCGCATTTGCGATGCGAGGAGTTTCCGTCACTCTGGTC
The DNA here is from genome assembly GCA_044337935.1 of Candidatus Nitrotoga sp. Lineage (GTDB taxonomy): Bacteria > Pseudomonadota > Gammaproteobacteria > Burkholderiales > Gallionellaceae > Nitrotoga. The sequence goes on along the minus strand of JBIIMQ010000114.1, from coordinate 4,114 downwards.
GAAAGCGCGTCGACATTGGCAGCGGCGGCATCGGGTAATCCGCGCGGAATATTGCATCTGCGATTAAGCGCGGGCATGGATTCGCTGCAACGTTTTTTGCTGGCATCTTATGGGCATGCGCTTGCCTTGTTGGATGAAACACTTCCCACTGATGGTGTCGCCCGGGAAGAATGCGGAGAACTACAGCTTGCATTTTCTGCACGCGAAGCAAAGAGAATTGATCGACTGGCGGCACTTGATTGGCCGTCGCATATATTGCGCCGTGTAGATGCGGCTGAAGCATCACGGTTGGCGGGCATCGGGCTGGCACATGGCGGCCTGTGGTTTCCCGCCAGTGGCTGGCTGGTTCCGCCGCGGATGTGCGCTGCACTGGCAGCAAGCCCTTTCATCGTGCAGCGTACTGGTCACCAAATTGAATCTTTCACAGCGATAGCATCCGGCTGGCGGGTTGAGGGAAAAGACGGGTGCCGGCAACCGTGGTCTGAAGAAGCTCAAGTAGTGGTGGTTTGCACTGGCCATCAGGTGAAATCATTTGCGCCATTGTCGCACCTGCCGCTGATGCCGGTGCGCGGGCAAATAACGATGTTGCCTGCCACACCGCATAGCGAAAATCTGCGCACGATTGTATCCGCCAGTGGCTATCTGGCGCCGTCAGACGGAAAGTTACACGTGCTGGGAGCAACGCATGATTTCAATGACGATGCAGCAGATGTGCGTGTATCAGACCATGCAGAGAATTTGTCCAAGCTGGACGACATATCCCCGGAGCTTGTCAAGTCGATCAATATTGATTCATTGAATGTAGGGCAACTGCATGGCCGTGCCTCTGTGAGAGCTTCAGTTCCCGGATCGATGCCATTGGTGGGCGAATTAATGCCGGGGTTATATACCAGTCTGGGACACGGCACTCGTGGCCTGATAACTGCCGGACTTTCCGGTGAACTGGTTGCGGCAATGGCGTGTGGGAATTTGTTGCCTCTGCCGTTGGCAGTAGTTAATGCTTTGGTTCCCGAGCCGGAGATTGCAAAGTAGGGGGTGATGAATGCTCGCCCCGAAGGGTCTTTGGTTACCTCCTGAAATTTTTTTAATTTACGTATTGAATGATAATCATTATTGCTTGTATAATTATTTGTGTTGTTGTTACCTCTATATTTGTTAGTACAGGAGTTTCATTTATGGGATTGCAATATGTTGTTTTATTAATATTAATGTTGGGCAGTAGCATTGCCCAAGCAAAAGAACAATTGGGAGATATACAGAAGCTTGGCAATTTTTTATATGAGGATAAAAATTTGTCGTTGAACAGAAATCAATCGTGCGCCAGTTGCCATAGTTTAAAGCCGGCAGGTGGTAATAGCTTGGTTGGTAAAATGGTTCCGGGGTTTGTTGACCCTGATAATGTTAAATATGGCACTGCCATTTCTAAAGGTTCGATTAACGGCGCTACAGGCACGTTAAATACGCCCAGTGTAGGTTACGCGGCACATAGTCCTGTATTTCACTGGGATCGAAATTCAGGGTTGTTTGTAGGCGGGCAATTTTGGAATGGGCGCGCCAGCAATTTGATTGAGCAGGCAAAAAAACCTTTTTTAAATCCACTCGAAATGGCAATGCCAAGCGAACAGGCAGTGGTTAACCGTATTAAGGAGAATACAAAGTATAGAGAGCTGTTCCGTGAAGCTTACGGAATTAATCCGGATGTTACTGAAGCTGGCAAAGTTTTTAACCTTGCGGCTAAAGCTATTGGTGAATTTGAGAAAACCGCGATTTTCAATAAATTTACGTCAAAGTTTGACTATGTGGTAGCCGGTAAAACCACTTTAACCGCTATTGAAGAAAAAGGTTTAAAGCTATTCAATGGTAAGGCTAATTGCGCGGCATGTCATACCAGTGAGGTAACCCATAATAATAAAGGTGAATTGGTATTGCCGTTGTTTACCGATTTTACTTACGACAACATTGGCTTGCCTCGCAATTTAAAAATTCCGAATAACCCGAAGCCTAACCTTGGTCTGGGTGGTCGTAGTGATATTGCAGCCACAGATCCTGAAGGTAAAGAAATCGGCAAGCATAAAGTAATGTCGCTGAGGAATATTGCGTTGACGCCTCCTTATGGACATAACGGTGTCTTGGAAACGTTGGAACAAGTTGTACATTTCTATAATAGCCGTGACACCTTGGGGACGGTGCGAGACAACACGGATCCAAGGTTTGGCAAATCAGGATGGCCTCAACCGGAAATTCCCCGGAATGTGAATAGCAGCGAATTGGGTAATCTGGGTTTGAGTTCTGATGAAGAAGAAGCAATTGTCGCTTTTCTTAAAACATTAACTGACGACTATCAAATATGGGGGTTAGATAGCCGAGTGCCACCAGATTCTCCTCCGCCTTTCCTGAGCTCTCCATAATTGCATTTGTAACGGGTAGGAAAATATTTTCCCTACCCAAATCAATGAAGGAAACTTGATATGGCAATTGTTATTTATAGTGTGAACACAGAAGAGTTCAAAAATCACTATGTAAATTGGAATGACTTGCATATTTACAAGGCGTTGGTTGCTAGCCAGTTTGTATTTAATTGCACTTCTTTAAAAGAAGCCCGGGAGAGATTAGAGAAAATCCTGGGGGTAAATTTCCTTCTGTATGAAGGGGGGCATCATTTAACTATCTCGTTGAAACATGAAGGAACGGCAGATGGAATTCCGTTGGTCAAGCTGCACTCCACTAAAGATACAGGCCCGCATCAGTGGAGCGCTTTGCAAAAATTATCCCAATTGGTTGCTGTTTGATGTAATGAAGTTAATGAATTGCCCCGGGTTTAGAGGAGGCTCCATATCTTGAGAGAATGGTGTAGTGGTCAAGTTATTTCGGACACATTGATAGGTTTTTTTACTGCCCTGTTTTGCTCAAAGACGGAGAACGACAGATTGCCTAATGCCGAGTGTATGCGCTCACAATTGTAGAATCCCACGATATATGCGGTGATATCTGTTTGGGCTTCCGTATGATTGGCATATTCGCGTTGCCAAACGCGTTCCATTTTAAGGTTCAGGAAAAAGCGTTCTGCCACCGCATTGACGCTCCTATGTCAAGTAATGGTTACTATTTCTGATAAATCAGCCGAAATTAGAGAATATAGCTCTCGAATAATGTAGCGTTTCAAACAACGATGAATTTCATGAATTTCCTTGGCTGGAAGCCCTTCAGAGGTACGGCGGCCGACGTAGGCTCGAGTACGTGGTTTACTTCGCATACGCACCATCGCGATGGTCCAAGCGCATTGTTGGCAGCACGATCTCCTCCCCGGTTAAGGCGATGCCGTACAGTCATTCCGGACGATGCTGGCAGGGGATTCGCACCACATAAGGCTGCCAGAGCTGACTCATTGCGTAGTCGTTCAGGATTATCACCAGCTACAGACAAAAGTGTTGCCGCAGTTTGTGGTCCAATGCCGTGTAGTAGTCTCGATTTGATCTGACACCGCACTTACAAAAGTGAGGGTTACCGGTTTTGATAGTTGTGCGACCAACATCAAAACTGAAGAAAGGTAATCCTCATGAATCATCTTAACGAACGCATCATTAAAAACAAGCTCGGCCTGCTCAATCTGGCAGCAGAACTGAAGAATATCTCCCGCGCCTGCAAGGTGATGGGTACATCCATAGACACCTTCTACCGATATCAGAATGCCGTAGAGGAAGGTGGTATAGACGCCCTCATTGACAAGAACCGCAAGAAGCCGAATCTCAAGAACCGGGTGGATGAAGTGACCGAAACGGCAGTCATCGCCTTTGCCATCGACTATCCCGCTTTTGGGCAACTACGCGCCAGCAACGAGCTACGCAAGGCCGGTGTTTTCGTATCTCCTTCCGGGGGGGGTACGATCAATCTGGCTGCGCCATGGTCTGGCATCGTTCAAGCAGCGTTTGGTCAGGCTGGAGCGCAAGGTTGCAGATGAAGGCATTATCTTGACCGAAGCCCAAGTGCAGGCGCTGGAAAAAAAGCGGGATGACGATATTGCCTGCGGTGAAATTGAGACCGCCCATCCCGGCTATTTTGTGAGCCAAGATACCTTCTATGTCGGCAACATCAAGGGGGTTGGCTGGATTTATCA
>JBIIMQ010000113.1:0-6494 GCA_044337935.1 Candidatus Nitrotoga sp. | reverse complement strand
CGTCATGTCCCCTATCACCCCACCGCCCAGGGCGATCAAGGGTGTATTACGTTCGCACCGATGAGAAAGCAGTGCGTCATAAATTAACCCCAGTGTTTCTGAATTTTTGTATTGTTCACCATCCGGCAAAATGACGGGAATAGTGTCTACGCCATGAGATTGCAGCACGGTACGCAATGATTCCAAGTACAACGATGCCACTGTAGTATTAGTCACCACTGCCGCTTTCTTGTGGGGTATGTGCGACAGCAATAACTCTGCGTGTCCCAGCAAATCACTGCCGATATAAATTGAATAACTGCGATCTGCCAGTCCAACAGTTAATACTTGCATATATTTTGAACGTTTCGTGAAGATTGCATCGTAAATTGTGAGCGATACTATTTTGTTTTGAATAGTCAGAGCCTAAACCAAAAAATTGTCCGGTCATTTCTGCACTGACTAAAGTCCAATAGAGCTGGACAAAAAATTCAATTAGATAACAAACCAGTCAATAATACTTCTTGATCTTCTCTGTTTCAAATGCGAACAAAGCTGTTAGCCGATTAAATAATAATTTATTGATACAATAATACGATTACAAAAATTGGTTTAATTCCTGCTGCAAATGGGATACTAAATTTTGCGCACTTTGTTTACCTGTAAGTACAACCAAATTAGCCACTTCTATATATAACGGATCACGTTGCTCATACATAGCTTTCAACTTGGCATACGGATCAGCTGTTTGCAACAATGGTCGGCTACGATCATGACGAGTTCGCTGCCAGAGATCATGGACAGAACTTTTTAGATATACCACTACACCGTTTTGGCACAGTGCAGCGCGGTTTTCTTTGTCCAATACCGTGCCCCCTCCTGTTGCCAACACAATATTGTCAAGTTGTACCAAGTTATGAATTACGCTTGCCTCACGCTGACGAAAACCAGCCTCGCCCTCAATATCAAAAATATGTGTAATCGTTACACCCGTACGCTGCTGAATTTCTTCGTCACTGTCGATAAACACCTTCCCCATCGCTTGAGCCAGTAATTTCCCTACCGTTGTTTTTCCGGCCCCCATCATTCCCACAAGGAACACATTGCCGGAAGAACGTTTTGATTGCGTTGTATTAGTACGATGCATGACCAATTGTAGCCGAAAAACCGAACTCATTGATGCCCACCACAATTAAAAAACCCGGTATAACCGGGTTTTTTAATTCAAACTTCCATCACTTAGCGTAAGTTCAAGCTGTCACTCAAAATTTTAGGGGAAATAAACACCAGCAATTCCCTCTTGTTATTAATATCCGTTTTAGTTTTAAATAACCATCCTAGGAAAGGAATGTCGCCCAACAGCGGCACCTTTTGATCCGTGTTTATCTCCTCTTGAGAGTACACTCCACCGATAACAACAGTTCCCCCGTTATCAATCAATACCTGCGTACTGATTTTCTTGGTATTAATGCTGGGCACCCCCCCTGTCGACGTATTGATTATTTCGCCAACCGCATCCTGAGTTACCACTACTTTCATGTTGATATTATCATCCGGCGTAATTTGAGGCGTTACAGTAAGGCTTAAAAGTGCATTTTTAAACATCACATTCGTCCCTTGCAGGCTGACTGTTTGATAGGGTATCTCCACACCCTGTTGAATTAACGCCTCTGTTCCGTTTGCTGTTACTACACGAGGACTGGCAATATTTTTGGTTATTCCATTTAATTGGGATGCCTGCAACTCCAATCCCAATATTTTGGTTACAGATGAGTTAAATAACATTGCCGTCACCACACCAGCACCAACATCTCCCGGGGTTCCCGGCAAGTTAATTTGGCCCCCACCCGCACTACCACCTATAGAAGCACGGCCTCCAGCATACGCATTAGTCGGTGCAGGGTCACCCCTAATTGGCGTAGGGCCACTGAAACTTAATTTTCCCCCCAAAGTTTGGGTAAATTTATCATTTGCCTCCACAAAACGAGCTTCAATCATAACTTGACGCACCGGCACATCAATTTGCTTGATCACTTTGCGCACATCCTCCAAACGCGATGGCGTATCCTGAACAAAGACAGTATTGGTGCGTACGTCCACCACCGCACTCCCGCGTTTGGATAGCATGCGTGCGGGGCTGGAGCTTGCGGAGCTTGTGGTGCCTCCTAGTAGCAAAGCGATAATTTCCACTCCTTTTGAATAAGCAAGTTTGAAACTTTCCGTATGAAGAGGCTCAAGGTCAAAGATTTCTTGATTCGAAGTCAAACTAAGTTTTTCCTTAGCCGCCAATTCTTCGCGCGGTGCAACCTGAACTACATTGCCATTCTTGCGCATATCCAGACCGCGAGAATCAAGAATGATTTGCAAAGCCTGATCCCATGGCACATCCTTAAGACGTAAAGTCAAATTACCGCTCACGGAATCACTAATTACCATGTTCAAATTAGTAAAATCGGCAATGACATTTAACGCTTCACGCACGGAAATATTCTGGAAATTCAATGTTAATTTTTCACCCGTATAACCAACCTGTTTGTTTTTGGACAGTTTACTCGGATCTTCCACTACCGCTTTTACCTCCACGACAAACTTGTTATCCGTTTGGTAAGCAACGTGCTCCCACAACCCCTTCGGTTCAATGACCATACGCACATGATCACCCTGTGTAAATGTATCAACCCCCTGTATAGGCGTACCAAAATCTACTACGTCAAGTTTACGTTGCAAATTGCCAGGCAAACTGGTATTCATGAAATCGACTATTAAATTTTTACCTTGCTGCTTAACATTTATACCTACGCCAGGGTCTGACAAGTCTACTTGAACACGTCCACCGCCATTCCCGCCACGGCGAAAAACAACGTCACGCAGACTATTTTTTTGAGTGCTTGATTTAGCCTCGGCAAATCGTGTTGACTCTGCTGTTGTCGACGCTGCAGGCACTTTGCCATGCAAGGTGATCAGCAGGTTCGCCCCTTGCGTATGAGCGTCATATATCAATGTTTGATTGAGATTCACCACCAGGCGAGTACGATTTCCTGATTGCACAATATTGGCACCATGCAACTCACCGATGTCAAATTTCTGCGATGTTTTTCCCAGCCCATTGGTTGTATTGGGAAAATCAAACACTATGCGTGCCGGATTACTAATAGCAAAATTCAAGGGGGGATTAGCAAGTGTATTCTTCAAACCTAATTTAAGAATCAACTTGCCGCCTAGCTCAGTGGTAACACTAAGCGACTGTATACTATTTTCAACATTAAGATTCTGTGTACCAGCATTTTGTGGATTAGCATTACTTTGCGCATGAGCGGTCAACACGCAAACCGAAAAGAATGCGACAACCACGAAGACAAGGTTGCCAATTACGTTTTTATAATGTCTCATATTTACCCCTAAACATTCATTCCATTAGCTGCAAACTGCCCAAACGCTCTGTCCAGTCGCCTCCGCTATCCTGCACGGTTTCTTTGATTTTAATTTCAGATTCTGTTATTGAAATAATTTGACCAAAATTCGAACCCAAGTAATTACCCACTTTAACCCGGTGAAGTTTGCCATCCGCCGAGCGGACAATAGCGTGACCAACTTTATCCCTATAGAGGAAACCAACCATCTTCAAACTTTCCAATGGCAATTCTTCCAGCGCTTCCCTGCGCCGATTCATATCCGGTTGATTAAGGCCCGGAAGATCGCCACTTTTTGTTTCAGGTTTACGCGGTTTGAACGGGTCTGGTAAATTTATGGAATTATCGTAAACGAATGGCTCGTACGGCTTCACCTCCGGTGGCGGATCCACTTTACCCCGCATGCCACTGCCGGTTTCTTTAACGAAATCACGCAAATCCTGAAACTCTTCATTAGAGCAAGCCGCCAATAGCAAAAATGTAACCAATAACAAACATGCACGCCTCATTTCTGTGCTCCAGGTTTTTTGGACGCTTGTTTTTGAGCAGCCAATTCCTCTTCATCCAGATACCGGTATGTCTTAGCTATAGCATCCATGGTCAGATGCCCGCCCGTGGGATTAATGTTAATTTCGCTCAACGACACAATGCGCGGCAATTGGGCAATATCACTGGCAAACTTTCCAATATCATCATAATTACCCGACACCTTAATGGTAATTGCCTGCTCGGCAAACACACCTGTAATAATCTCAGCGCTAGGTTTAAACAATTCAAATTGCAAACCGCGCCCCAAGCCGGCCTGATTAATATCCGTTAGTAGCGCATCCATTTCTGATTTGCTCGGCAATTGTTTCAATAACGTATCAAATGATTGTTTGGCTTCCACAAGTTGCTTATTGATAACTACCAAATTAACAGCTGTCGCCTTTTTGGTCTTAAAATCATCCTTCAAGGTAATTTCAGTTTGTTTTGCCGTACTCAACGCTTCCCACTGGTCTTTCCAATCAAGGACAGCACCTGCAAGTACGACAACTGCAAATATTACCAAACACGCGCTAAGCTTCACCAACAAAGGCCAACCACCGGGATCTTTGGGGTTAATATTTTTTAAGTCTTCTAGCAGCTGCTTCATTTTCTTAACCTTTCGTGCCAGCTGTCTTAATTGGAGCAACAGGGGCGGGTGGCACGTGGGGAGTCAAATTGAAATTCAAAGTAAACTCGCTCAAACGTGGCCCATTCGCATTTGAAGCCACTGCAGAAATTTGAATCAACGTTGGAGATTCCAGCCATGGCGAACTTTCGATGGAGCGCATCAAAGTAGACACCCGCGCATTTGACTGAGTGAAGCCGACCAAGTTGACTTTGTTGCCAGTTTGTTTAATCGATTTTAAATACACACTCTTGGGTAAAATATTCAACATTTGATCCAGCAAGTGCACCACATCCGAGCGGGTACTCTGCAGTTTTTCAACTACAGTTTTTCGCTCCATCAATGCTGCAATTTCCGCTTTAAGATGTTTTATTTCAGCGATTTGCTTGTCCAACACGACAATTTGATCTTTTAAGTATTTATTACGACGCTCTTGATGTTCTATCTGTGTCGTAATAATAACGTGCACAAAAATAACAAGCGTCACTGCCAGTAGTAACGCAATTACGCTAAATGCATAAAACTGGATTTTCCGTGCCTTACGTTTTTCCGCTCGATGCGGCAATAAATTAATGCGTATCATGAGGGATCAAACCTCCGCATCGCAAGGCCACCAGCAATCATTAACGCGGGCGCATCAATTTGCAATTGTCGTTGATTGACGCGTGCAGACATGGCCATCTGTGCAAACGGATTTGCCACTAGCGTTTTCACTTGTGTACGCGTGGCAACAGCATCGTCCAAATTAAATAACGCAGCACAACCGCCCGCCAAAACGATATAACTTACCTCGTTGAATTGAGTTGACGTAAAGAAAAGTTGTATCGCACGAAACACTTCACCCGCCACATTTTCACGGAATGGAGCCAGCACATCGTTTTCATAATTTTCGGGCAACCCCCCATGAAGCTTGCCCGCCTCTGCTTCCTCAACAGACAGGCCAAAAGCATTCTGGATATGTTGAGTCAACTGATTCCCCCCCATTTGCTGATCACGCATATAAACCGACTGCCCGTTACGCAATATATTCACATTCATGACATTTGCGCCTATATCTACCAGCGCTACGCATTGATCTGCGGCACCACCAGGCAATTGCATCCGCACTTGATCAAACGCCATTTCAGCGGCGTAATGTTCCACATCCATTACTACCACCTTAAGCCCCGCGACTTGTGCGACAGCAACACGATCCTCCACGTTAGCATTACGTGACGCAGCCAATAAAACCTCAACTTCAGCAGCATTACCGGGAGCCGGGCCTATTATTTGAAAATCCAGACTAACCTCATCAATCGCAAACGGAATATATTGATTTGCTTCTGTTGTCACATGATATTCCATATCTTCTTCATTTAATCCGGCAGGAAGAAAAATTTTCTTGCTAATTACAGTGGCAGCGGGAAGCGCAAGGCTGATATTTTTAATACGTGTTCCCATTTTCTTCCAAGCGCGTCGCAAACATTCCGAAACAGCTTCCAGATCATTAACATTTCCGTCGCTTACCGCATTTTGAGGTAATTCCTCTATTACATAATTCTCAACAACATAGCCATTTTTGTTTGCCGATTCGCTTAATTCCACCATTTTGATCGAAGATGAGCAAATATCGACACCGATTAGAGGGGGTGTCTTGGCATACAAGAAATCCAGCGAAATATTTAACTTACCTTTGAACATAATTTATGATTGGAACTTTATGCATTAACAAATTAAAAAAGATTAAAAACAACAAGTCATTACAACTGAACAATTAATTATGCACCAAAATGGCACTTATTTAGATTTAGAGTGCCCAAAAACCCTACGTGACTTAGAGTCATACTTTTAGTCCAACGTCTGGAGACAACTTACCTTTACGACAAATTGCACAGATACTTTAGCATGCTTCGATAAGCCACTATTTTTACGGCTCAATACTAAACTGATGACAAATAAATTTCAACATATAA
>JBIIMQ010000021.1:0-20406 GCA_044337935.1 Candidatus Nitrotoga sp. | reverse complement strand
CTATGTCCGGTACAACTCGTGCGTTAATTGCTAATATGGTGCGGGGAGTAACCAGTGGTTTTGAGCGTAAGTTAACGTTGGTTGGTGTTGGTTATCGAGCTCAGGCTGCGGGTGATACTTTAAACCTGACGCTTGGATTCTCTCATCCTGTGGTTTATAAGGTTCCTGCAGGTGTTGCGGTTTCGACTCCGACTCAAACCGAAGTTGTATTAAAGGGTTCAAATAAGCAACAGGTTGGCCAGGTTGCTGCTGAGATTCGTGCTTTCCGGGCGCCAGAGCCATATAAAGGCAAGGGTGTTCGTTACGCTGAGGAAGTCGTGATATTGAAAGAAACCAAGAAAAAATAATTGAGGCTGATAATGTTTATCAAGAATGATGCGCGGCAGCGAAGAGCCCGTAAAACGCGTGCGAAAATTGCTGATCAAAAGGCTGTTCGATTGGCTGTACGTCGTAGTAATTTGCATATTTATGCTCAGGTAATTTCTGCGTGTGGCAGTAAGGTCTTGGCGAGTGCATCCACCGTTGAGGCTGAGGTTCGCAGGGAAATTGCTAATGGTGGGAATATTGCTGCAGCTGTGTTAGTTGGAAAGCGGATAGCTGAAAAAGCTAAAAATGCGGGCATCAATGAAGTTGCTTTTGACCGTTCCGGCTATAAATATCATGGTCGTGTTAAGGCGCTAGCTACGGCAGCGCGTGAATATGGCTTGAAATTTTAACTTGAGGTGAATGATGGCTAAAGCGCAAGGAAGGGTGCAGCAAGCAGAAGATCGTGGAGATGGTCTGATTGAAAAAATGATTTCGATCAACCGTGTTACCAAGGTGGTGAAGGGTGGTCGTATTATGGGGTTTGCCGCGCTTACCGTTGTTGGCGATGGTGATGGTCGTATAGGTATGGGCAAGGGTAAGTCAAAAGAAGTGCCTGTTGCTGTACAAAAGTCGATGGATGAAGCGCGTCGTAAGATGGTTAATGTCAATTTAAATAAGGGTACACTTCATCACACTGTGATTGGGCGCCATGGTGCTGCCAAGGTGTATATGCAGCCTGCATCAGAAGGTACTGGAATTATTGCTGGTGGTGCTATGCGTGCCGTATTTGAGGCGGTTGGTGTACATAATGTATTGGCTAAATGCATTGGTTCAAGCAATCCATATAATGTTGTGCGTGCAACACTTAACGGACTTCAGGCAATTAATTCTCCCTCTGAAATTGCAGCTAAACGTGGCATGAGCGTTGAGGATATTCAGGGGTAATATAATGACACAGTCACAGCAGAGTGTTAATGAAAAGGCCGGTATGCTACGTGTAACCTTGGTTAAAAGTGTTATTGGTACGAAGGAGTCGCATCGTGCATGTGTTCGTGGATTGGGTCTGCGCCGTTTGAACCATTCCGTTATGGTTGAAGATACGCCAGCTGTACGCGGTATGATTAACAAGGTTTATTATTTAGTTAAGTGCGAGGTATAAATGCAACTCAATAAGATTAAACCTGCGGCAGGTTCTACTCATTCAAAGCGCCGTGTTGGGCGTGGAATTGGATGTGGATTGGGAAAGACTTGTGGCCGTGGTCATAAGGGGCAAAAGTCTCGTTCAGGTGGGTTTCATAAGGTCGGTTTTGAGGGTGGTCAGATGCCGTTGCAGCGCCGCTTGCCTAAACGTGGGTTTATTTCTATGTCGCGTTTTGACAGTGCGGAGGTTTGCTTGTCAGATATAAGCAAAGTGGCGGTGGACGTAATTGATTTGTTGGTGTTGAAGCAGGCTGGAATCGTTTCCGGTGCTGCAGTCTCTGCAAAAATAATAATGTCTGGTGAGATAACTAAGCCAGTGACAATACGGGGGTTGGCCCTTACAAAAGGTGCTCGCGCTGCAATTCAGGCGGCTGGCGGTAGCATTGCAGGCTAATGGTGGGCTCTGTGGATGCGGCATCAAAAAAGAATTCGGCTGGTGGAAAATACGGTGATCTTGGTCGGCGTCTCTGGTTTTTGTTAGGGGCGTTGGTGGTATATCGCATCGGTGCGCATATACCGGTGCCGGGGATTGATCCAGTAGTTCTGGCTGATCTATTCAATACCCAAAAGAGCGGCATTCTTGGCATGTTTAATATGTTCTCGGGTGGAGCTCTGTCGCGCTTTACGATTTTGGCATTGGGTATTATGCCGTACATCTCTGCATCGATTATTATGCAGTTGGCATCGCATGCAGTTCCGTATTTAGAGCAGTTGAAGAAGGATGGTGAACCTGGGCGTCGTAAGATTACTCAATATACGCGTTATGGAACACTGATATTGGCGATGTTTCAGGCATTTGGAATGGCAGTCGCGCTTCAGTCGCAAGCAGGTTTGGTTTTGCACCCAGGTCTGATGTTTCAAATGACGACGGTTATAACGTTGTTATCGGGAACGATGTTTTTGATGTGGTTGGGTGAGCAGATCACAGAGCGGGGGTTGGGTAATGGCATTTCGCTGATTATTTTTGCGGGGATTGCTGCCGGTTTGCCTAATGCAATCGGTAGTACATTGGAGTTGGCTCGTACCGGTGCATTTTCTATCCCTCTTGTTTTGTTGCTTTTGGTTGGTTCGGTAGGAATAACAGCATTAGTGGTGTTTGTTGAGCGAGGGCAGCGAAAAATACTTGTTAATTATGCCAAGCGCCAAGTGGGTAATAAGGTGTATGGCGGACAGAGTTCGCATTTGCCATTGAAGGTAAACATGGCTGGTGTGATTCCGCCGATTTTTGCATCAAGTATTATTTTGTTCCCAGCGACTTTGGCTAGTTGGTCTGCTAGTGGGCAAGGTTTGGGTTGGCTAAAGGATGTGAGTGATAAGCTATCCCCAGGGCAGCCGATTTATGTGATGTTATATGCATCAGCAATTATCTTCTTCTGTTTTTTTTACACGGCATTAGTTTTTAATCCGAAAGAAACGGCAGACAATTTGAAGAAAAGTGGTGCTTTTTTGCCTGGGATTCGTCCCGGAGAACAGACTGCGAAGTATATTGAAAATATAATGTTGCGGCTGACTTTGGTTGGTGCTGTGTATGTAACGCTGGTATGCCTCCTCCCAGAGTTTTTGGTCGTGAAGTGGAATGTGCCATTTTATTTTGGGGGTACATCTTTACTAATTATGGTTGTGGTGACCATGGATTTTATGGCACAAGTTCAGTCTTATCTGATGACACATCAGTACGAAAGCTTGTTAAAGAAGGCTAATTTTAAGGGTGGATTGATTCGCTGATGGCCAAGGAAGATGCGATGCAAATGCAGGGAGAGGTTGTAGAGGCTCTTCCTAATGCAACCTTTCGTGTGAAATTAGAAAATGGTTATGTTGTATTGGGTCATATCTCGGGCAAGATGCGTATGCACTATATTCGCATTCTGCCTGGTGATAAGGTAACAGTTGAACTGACACCTTATGATTTGACTAAAGGGCGTATTACATTTCGCGCCAAATAGAAGTTGCGTATTGTTCTGAGGAGAATTAAGTGAAAGTTCAGGCATCGGTAAAAAAAGTTTGTCGTAATTGTAAAATAGTACGACGTAAGGGTGTGGTGCGTGTGATATGTAGTAGCGATGCTCGTCACAAGCAACGTCAGGGCTAACTGTGGTTGATAAGTCTCTTCCGCAAGTGGAAATTTTTAATGCCTTTTTTAAACGATAGGGTAGTTGCATGGCTCGTATTGCAGGGGTAAATATTCCAAATCATCAACATACTGTGATCGCATTGACTGCGATTTATGGTATCGGTATAACTCGGGCGCGCAAAATATGTGCTACTGTCGGAGTAAATACAGCTACCAAAATCAAAGATCTAGCTGATACGGAAATGGATAAGTTGCGCGATGAAGTCGCCAAATTTACGGTCGAAGGTGATTTGCGTCGTGAAATTTCGATGAATATAAAGAGGTTGATGGACTTGGGTTGCTATCGTGGGTTGCGCCATCGTCGTGGTCTACCAGTGCGAGGTCAGCGTACTCGTACTAATGCGCGTACTCGTAAAGGGCCGCGCAAGTCTGTTGCTGGTGCCAAGAAGTAATTTTAAGAGGATTTAAGCATGGCAAAATCTAATACGCGTGTGCGCAAAAAAATTAAGAAAAATGTTGCTGAGGGCATTGCCCATGTCCATGCTTCATTTAACAACACTATCGTGACAATAACTGATCGTCAGGGAAATGCGTTAGCTTGGTCTACCAGTGGTAGCAACGGTTTTAAAGGATCAAGAAAGAGCACTCCGTTTGCTGCACAGATTGCCGGTGAAACTGTTAGTAAGGTGGCCCATGAATGTGGAGTTAAGAATCTTGAAGTGCGTATAAAAGGTCCAGGGCCTGGCCGTGAATCGGCGGTAAGAGCGTTGAATGCTGCGGGTTTTAAAATTACAAGCATTTCTGATATTACGCCAGTTCCACACAATGGCTGCCGTCCGCCAAAAAAACGTCGTATATAATATTAGGGGAGATATCCTTGGCTAGAAATCTTGATCCAAAGTGCCGACAGTGCCGTCGTGAAGGCGAAAAGCTGTTCTTGAAAGGCGAAAAGTGCTTTACAGATAAATGCGGTGTAGAGCGTCGTGCTTACCCGCCTGGTCAGCATGGGCAGAAAAAAAATACACGCTTGTCTGATTATGGTGGTCAATTGCGCGAAAAGCAAAAAGTTCGCCGTATTTACGGAGTGCTTGAACACCAGTTTCGTCTGACCTATCGTTCTGCAGAAATTCAACGTGGTATTACGGGTGAAAATTTACTGCAGATATTAGAGTCACGCTTGGACAATGTTTCGTACCGCATGGGTTTTGGTGCATCTCGTTCCGAGGCTCGTCAAATTGTGCGTCATAATGGTATTCTGGTTAATGGTAAGCGTGTCAATATCCCGTCCTATCAAGTTCGTGCGGGTGACGTGGTCGAGATTGCTGATAGTGCTAAGGCGCAGTTACGTGTTAAGGCGGCATTAGAGGCCGCACAACAACGTGGTTTTCCTGAGTGGGTTGATGTTGATGCTAAGGCTATGAAGGGTACGTATAAATTAAAGCCTCAACGTTCAGAGTTGCCTGCTTCCATTAATGAACACCTTATTGTTGAATTGTATTCCAAGTAATTTCTGCGGAGTCGGATATGCATAATAATGATTTTCTGAAGCCCCGCATTATCGAGGTGCAAAAAGTTTCAAATAGGCTGGCTAAAATTGTGATGGAGCCGTTTGAGCGCGGGTATGGACATACTTTGGGTAATGCTTTACGTCGCATTTTATTGTCTTCTATGCCAGGATACGCTCCCACAGAAGTTAAGATCGCCAGTGTACTTCATGAATATTCTTCAATTGATGGGGTGCAAGAAGACGTAGTTGAAATTTTGCTTAACCTAAAAGGGGTTGTTCTTAAACTTCATAACTCTAATTCTGCAATTTTGAGCCTTAAGAAAGAGGGGGTAGGTGTGGTGACGGCGGGTGATATTTCTGTCGATGCTGATACTGAAGTAATTAATTCTTCACATGTTATTGCGCACCTGACTGCAGGTGGGAAGATAGACATGGAGATTAAGGTAGAGCAGGGGCGCGGATATGTTTCAGCTATTTCTCGCCAGAATCCAATTGAGCATCGTGCCGTTGGCCACATTGCGCTTGATTCCTCATTTAGTCCGGTAAGTCGTGTAAGTTATTCTGTAGAAAGTGCGCGTGTAGAACAGCGTACTGACTTAGATAAATTGATAATGGAAATAGAGACTAATGGTTCAATTGATCCTGAAGAGGCAATTCGTTATGCGGCGCGCATTTTAGTAGAGCAGTTTTCTGTATTTGCTGCGCTGGAAGGAACGCCGGCGCCAGTTGAAAAGCCACAAACGCCTAAGGTTGATCCGATGTTATTGCGTCCAGTAGATGATTTGGAGCTGACTCCTCGGTCATCCAATTGTCTTAAGGCGCAGAGTATTCATTATGTGGGTGATTTAATTCAGAATACTGAAAATGATTTGTTGCGTACACCTAATTTGGGCCGTAAGTCATTAAATGAAATAAAACAAGTTCTGGCTGAACATGGTTTGTCATTAGGTATGAAATTGGAAAACTGGCCAGTGACTATTGAGAAGTAAGTAGAAGGAAAGAAAGGAATATTATGCGTCACCGTCTAGGCCTAAGAAAACTTAATCGTACTAGCAGTCATCGTTTGGCAATGCTGCGTAACATGGTTACGTCGCTGATTCGCCATGAGGCTATAAGAACCACGTTGCCTAAAGCGAAGGAATTGCGTCGCGTAGCTGAGCCTATCTTAACTCTTGGTAAGAGCCCTACAGTTGCGAATCGACGCTTGGCGTTCGCGAGGTTACGTGATAGGGAAATGGTAACTAAATTGTTTAATGAACTTGGTCCGCGATACGCATCTCGTAATGGCGGCTATTCTAGAATTTTAAAATTTGGTTTTCGTAAGGGTGACAATGCACCAATGGCATTAATTGAATTGTTGGATAGGCCATTGGACGTGGAGCCTGTTGATGTTGCTGAGTAAATTAGATAATGCATCCCTGTAGTTTGGCGTTTATCAGTTCATGGTTTCTCGGACTAACTTAGTATGGCTCGATAACTCTGCGAGTTCTCTGTTATGTCCGAGAACTTTATCGAAGATTAGGCTATTTTTTCGATATAAGAAACCAATTTCGCTGTACAGTTAGCTCCAGCGTCCTTTTTGAAGTTCGGATATTATTCGGATTTCTGTCAGTGAAAATTATCGCAACAAAAAATATCTGCCAAATGGAGCATTAAAACCGCTCATTCATTTGGATGATGCTATTTTGAAAGACCTAGCCTTCGTCGACTGATATTTGGAAATCGATCTTAGATTCATGAAAATTTTCGTCCCTGAGTAGCATGTGTTCCAGTTTCTACGAAGCCAAGTTTCTCCTCTCCATCCCGATAATTTGTAAAACAAGCACAACCCCTACGAGATGTTATTTTAAAAAGTGAGAAAGCTATTGCAGAGCGCGCGTAATGAGAAAGTGAATGGAGCTATATATGTCGCGGGGGGTATATTACTGGGGTGTAATACAAGATGCGTAAGATAGTGGCTTGAAGCCAGACCTAGAAGCGTTATTTTCCATTCGGCCAGTAACAACGCAATTTACTCGTTGCGGATAGTAAGCAATCTATTAATTCAAATTCTATTTAATTAACGCGGCATTATTTTCAATATGAGCTGGGAAATAAGCTGTTGGGACAAGTGCGGTGAGAATGCTTCTACTCGATCTAAAATGGTGCGGTATGGCGACGTATATATGCCAGTTAAATGGAAAACAGGAATCACCGCTATGTCGTTGGATTCTGAAATTGTTGGTGCATACACACGGGGTTGGTAATCCTGTTGTCTTCAATCTTTGAAGCTGGGCATGGTGCTAAACCAGACTGATGAACGCAAAATTACTTGGTCGCTACCGTTTTGATTGGCCAGTGTAACAGCTTTAATACAAAATGCTACAGCAGTCTTGTGGGCAAACGTTGAGGATAAAAAAATGCCGCCTGAATAAGGCGGCATTAAAGATTTACATCAAGCTACGAACTTATACGGACGGTATAGTTCAGGTATTGCAAGAATATTAATTAAACTGTAATTGCAACGCAAGCTTGTGTGCCAAGATCAACTACTTCATGGAATTCATCCACGATCTTGATACAGACGTCATGTTTACCTGGTCCGAGCAGATCCAAGCCAACTGTGTATCCATAGCTACCGTTCAACAAATGTATGCCTGAGAAATGCTTGCCGTCAATGTACAGATGACCATGCTCATCATTGTAAATGATAGTTGGTGATTGGAAACGATATGTACCTTCAGGAGCTAGCTTTGTGTAACCAGCATTTTGAGGCTGGCGAGTTGTGTCAACAAAGTTACCGCCTGGGGTAATTGCATATTGCAGTCTGATTTTAGCAGGTTTTGTACCGGCTTTAGGATCAGTGTTTTCTACGATTGCATTCATTGTTACTGTTGTGCCTTGACCTCTTGGGCCATCAGCATTAACGAAATATTGTTTTGTATAAGTTTTGTTATAGCTGGTTTCTGAAGGATGATATCCAAGACCAGTTTCAATTGGAGCTACACAGTATGGAGCAGCACTAGCTATACAACCGCCAGTTCCATTGCTTCTGTCTCCAGCCCATGCCTCGTTAAAGTCTTGGTCGTACACAGGCTTGCCATCTATGTATGGAACAGCTGTCTTGAAGTCTGGTGTAAATTTGGTTGGCTGTTTACCGTGATAGCTTGCTTGACCAGCGCCACCATCTTCTCTTTGCCATTGTTCCAAATGATGTTTCCCAATGTTATATTGTCCTTGGGTTTCATATTGATATGCAGGAGCTACCACGCCGCCGCCGGGAGGATAGTTGCCTGGTATGCCGAGTTGTGCTCCAGGATGTAGATCACCAGCTTGTGGATCGGATGCAAACGAACCTGCTGGAGGAAGGAAATTGTACTGAGCGTGTGGGCCGTCATATGCCATGGCAGCCGGGGAACTAATAGCAAGCAGTAGTGCCAGTGAGTTAACTCTGCGCATAATTATTACTCCTCTAAGTAAATAAATAAAATAAGATAAACCCACTCGTACCGTCCGCGGGGGCTCTTAGTAATCGTAAACTTCTAACAGCTGACTCAGAGTATCATAATATTAATGAACATTGCAAAAAATATTTACACTTTTTTGCGATAAATTAATTGCTCCAATATTGTTCCAGTATTTTTCTTTTTAAGATTAAAAATATAGGTGAAATGTTGAAGTGATTATCTTAACTTGATACTAGATGATCTATAGGCTGAAAATCCGCTGTTGGTGGTGGGGATTCGGCATGAATGGAGGCCTAAATCAGGTGGTTTGGTCGGTGCCGATGTTATTTATGTTGGACAGGTCTTTAATACTTGCTTTAGGTAAGGGCCGGTTGCACTTTGGGGATTGGCAGCAATATCAGTAGGAGAGCCTTGAGCGATGATATACCCCCCTCCTTCTCCGCCTTCGGGCCCGAGATCAATGATCCAGTCAGCAGTTTTTATGACGTCAAGATTGTGTTCTATTATGACGATGGTATTTCCGTGACTACGCAGTTGTTGAATGACTTTCAGAAGTAGGGCAATGTCATGAAAATGTAGTCCGGTTGTGGGTTCGTCTAATATATATAGAGTTCGCCCCGTGTCGCGTTTGGAGAGTTCCAGCGATAATTTGATACGCTGAGCTTCGCCACCGGATAATGTGGTTGCGCTTTGTCCTAGTGTAATGTAGCCGAGCCCCACGTCGAGCATGGTTTGTAGTTTTCGTGCGATAACCGGTATCGGCTTGAAAAATTCATATGCACTTTCTACAGTCATTTGTAGAGTCTGGTGGATATTTTTACCTTTATATTGTACATCCAGTGTTTCGCGGTTATAGCGCATGCTATGGCATACATCGCATGGCACGTAGAGATCGGGCAGGAAATGCATTTCGACTTTGATTACGCCATCGCCTTGACAGGATTCGCAGCGTCCGCCTTTTACATTGAAGGAGAATCGTCCCGGGCCGTAGCCGCGCTCGCGCGATTGGGGTACCCCGGCGAATAATTCGCGGATAGGGGTGAAAAGGCCAGTGTAAGTGGCGGGGTTGGAACGTGGCGTGCGTCCGATGGGTGATTGATCCACGTTAACAACTTTGTCAAAGAATTCAAGTCCGTTGATGTTGGCGAATGGCGCAGGCTCTGCGTTGCTTCCATACAGGTGTTGTGCAACGGCATGATAAAGCGTGTCGTTGATGAGAGTGGATTTCCCGGAGCCCGATACGCCTGTTATGCACACCAGCAGGCCAACGGGTAAATCAAGTGTAATTTGTTTAAGGTTATTGCCACATGCGCCTTGAATTTGCAGCATGCGATCCGGATTGGGGGAAAGATATTTTTTGGGTACTTCGATGGTACGCCGACCGGAAAGATAATCACCTGTTAGTGATTGTCGGTTGGCGCATACTTCTTGCGGCGTGCCGTGTGCGACGATCATACCCCCATGCATGCCCGCGCCGGGCCCCATGTCCACCACGTGATCGGCAGCTTGAATGGCATCCGCATCATGTTCTACCACAATTACACTGTTGCCCATGTCGCGCAAGCGTTTAAGCGTGTCCAGTAAACGATCATTATCACGCTGGTGCAGGCCGATGGAGGGTTCATCCAGTACGTACATTACACCGGTTAAGCCAGAGCCAATTTGCGATGCCAGCCGAATGCGCTGGGATTCGCCACCGGACAGCGTTTCCGCCGAACGATCTAATGACAGATATTCGAGGCCAACATTATTGAGGAAAGTCAGGCGGCTGGTGATTTCATGCACGATTCTTTCCGCGATGGCCTGTTTTTGGCCGGAAAGCTTCATTTGTTGAAAAAAGGCAAGTGCTTGTTTTAATGGTAATGCACTTAATTCATAAATGGCGTGGTTTGTGATACGGACATTGCGAGCTTCCAAGCGTAGTCGCGTCCCCTTGCATTCAGGGCAGATGCATGTGTTGAGATGTTTTGCCAGTTCTTCGCGCACGGCAGGGGATGTGGTTTCTTTATAACGCCGGTCCAGATTATTAATGATGCCTTCGAATGCGTGTTCGCGTAGCGTGGGTTTGCCGCGCTCGCTGAGGTAGATGAAGGGGATTTCTTCGCTGCCGCTACCATACAGGATAATTTGCTGTATTTTGTCCGGTAGGTTCTCGAATGGGCGTTCCAAATCAAAATCGTAATGTTTGGCCAAGCTATCCAGCATCAGATAATAAAACTGATTGCGTCTATCCCAGCCTTTGATTGCTCCGGAGCTTAGTGATAATTGGGGGAAAGCTACAATCCGTTTGGGATCAAAGAAACTAATGTTGCCCAATCCATCGCATTTCGGGCAGGCGCCCATCGGATTGTTGAACGAGAACAAACGTGGTTCCAGTTCCGGCAAAGAATAATTGCAGATTGGGCAGGCAAATTTGGCGGAGAAGATATGTTCTTTACCGCTGTCTATTTCCACTGCCAATGCACGTCCCTCGGCGTGTCGCAGCGCGGTTTCAAATGATTCCGCGAGGCGCTGTTGGTTGTCTACATTGGCTTTTAGCCTATCAACTACAATTTCTATCGAGTGTTTTTTATTTTTTGCCAGCGCGGGCAGTTTATCTATCTCATATACGATGCCATTTACGCGTAGCCGTACAAAGCCTTGCGCACGTAATTCATTGAACAATTCAATTTGTTCGCCCTTGCGCTCAATGACCAACGGGGAAAGAATCATGATGCGCGTGTCGGGCGGAAGTTGCAGCACATGGTCTACCATTTGCCCAATGCTTTGGGCCTGCAACATCAAGTCATGCTGCGGACAATAGGGATCGCCTGCTCGAGCAAATAGCAGGCGCAGATAGTCGTGAATTTCGGTTACAGTGCCAACGGTGGAACGCGGGTTATGAGAGGTGGCCTTTTGCTCAATAGCAATGGCGGGTGACAATCCCTCGATCAAGTCCACATCGGGTTTTTCCATGAGTTGCAAAAACTGGCGCGCATATGCTGAAAGCGACTCGACATAGCGACGTTGCCCTTCGGCGTATAAAGTATCAAAGGCGAGGGAAGATTTGCCGGAGCCGGATAATCCGGTGATAACCACAAGTTGGTTGCGTGGTAGATCGAGGTTGATATTTTTCAGATTGTGCGTGCGTGCGCCACGTATTCTGATGCTGTTCATGCCGGGTACCGTAGGTTGCACTAAACCTGCTAATATACGCGATTTTTCGTGCATTCAATACTTCAATATCATCAACATGAAACACACTTCTGATTCAATGACTCCACTTGAGCGCCGCTCGAGCATGGGCTTGGCCGGCATTTATGGTTTGCGCATGCTGGGGCTTTTCATTATTTTGCCCGTATTGGCGTTATATGCCACCGAACGATTGCCTGGCGGTGAAAATCATGTCTTGGTTGGCATTGCTCTAGGCGCTTACGGTCTGACCCAGGCCATATTGCAGATTCCGGCAGGCTGGATGTCCGATCATTACGGGCGCAAGCCGATAATTTACGGCGGATTGCTCTTGTTTGCTATCGGTAGTTTTATTGCTGCTTCAGCGAATGATATTTATTGGGTGATTGCCGGTCGCGCTATTCAAGGTGCGGGAGCAATTAATGCCGCAGTTATGGCGTTAGCCGCCGATCTGACGCGTGAAGAAGTTCGCACCAAAGCGATGGCGATGATAGGCATTACTATCGGTATAACATTTGCGATATCACTGGTGCTGTCACCAATGTTATATCAAACTATAGATGTGCCCGGAATTTTTGTGCTGACGGGCGTAATGGCGCTTCTGGCTATGTTGTTCGTGGCCTTTTTCATTCCTAATCCGGCCATCACGCGCTTTCATTCCGGATCTGGTGCGAGTAGCAAGCGATTGGGTGACGTGCTGTGCAATAAAGATTTGTTGCGGCTCGATTTCGGTATTTTTTCGCTGCACGCGATTTTAATGTCGGTGTTTATGCAAGTGCCATTTGTATTGAAAAATAATGGATTGGAAGTTGCGCAACATTGGCAAGTGTATCTGCCGGTCATGTTGCTGGCACTTATATTGATGGTGCCGCCCATTATTGTTGCCGAGAAAAAAGCAAAAATGAAACAGGTGTTTATGGGATCGATTGCATTGGCAGCACTTGGGCAATTGCTATTGATGTTGATGCAGGGCAGTGTATGGGGCGTGTTGTTGTCGTTGCTGATGTTTTTTACGGCGTTTAATGTACTGGAGGCGACATTGCCTTCTATGATTAGCAAGATTGCTCCGCTGGCAGCCAAAGGAACGGCGATGGGGGTGTATAGCAGCGTGCAATTTCTGGGTGCATTTTTTGGTGCAATGGCAGGTGGTTTTTTGATGCAATATTTTGGCGGAAATGCGGTGTTTGTATTTGCGGTAGGTTTGTTATTGTTATGGTTGTTGGTTGCCGGCACCATGCGGCCACCCGCAGCGGTGCGTACCAAGATGTACCCATTGCCTGCAATGGATGAGCGCGCGGGCGCTGTTTTACAACAACGGTTTGCGCAATTAAATGGGGTGCGTGAAGTAATGGTTGCGCCAGCAGAGTGTATGGTTTGTCTGAAAGTGGATATGAGCGGCTTTGACGAAGTCGCGGTAGCAAACTTAGTGAAAGGGGAGTGACATGTCGGTAAATAAGGTGATTTTGGTAGGGCGGCTGGGCAAAGATCCGGAAACACGTTATATGACCAATGGCGAGGCAGTGACCAATGCCACGTT
The DNA here is from genome assembly GCA_044337935.1 of Candidatus Nitrotoga sp. Lineage (GTDB taxonomy): Bacteria > Pseudomonadota > Gammaproteobacteria > Burkholderiales > Gallionellaceae > Nitrotoga. Next base: position 7,168 of record JBIIMQ010000021.1, on the reverse strand, counting down.
AGCCACCTCGGAAAACTGGAAGGACAAAAGCGGGGAAAAACAGGAAAAAACCGAATGGCATAACTTGGTGTTCTATCGCCGCTTGGCCGAGGTGGCAGGCGAATATCTACGCAAAGGGTCGCAGGTCTACATTGAGGGGAAGATTCAGACGCGTAAATGGCAGGATAAAGAGGGCAAAGATCGTTATACAACGGAAATACTTGTTAACGAAATGCAAATGTTATCCAGCAAATCAGGTGGCGGCAATTTTGATATGGCCGATAAATCATCCGCATCATCGTCAGCTGGCGAGCCTGCGGCCAGTAAACCAGCGCCAGTCAAGAGCGGCGGTTTTGATAACTTTGACGACGATATTCCGTTCTAGGGACTGCCTGACGTCCTCGCGTAAAGGATACTTTAGGATTCATGCGTAAACTATGCGGCATGATTATTGGATAATGGAGGGGACGATAAATTTATGGTGTGTCGGGTAATGGGGTAGGCGTGTTTAATTTTTCAGCATCTTGTTGGCGAACCATTTGTTTGACCTGCTCTCGTTGCTTCAAAGGCACTTTGCTAAATGCCTGAAATTTTTCGCGGGCACGGTTGCGTTGTTCGGGTGTTAATTTGCTCCACTTCTCCAGTCTGTTATGCAATCGTTGCTTTTCGATTGCGTTAAGCTGCGGGTAGCGGTTTGCCAAATTGATGAGGCGTTGTTGCTGCAGCGCTTGCAGCTTGCCCCATTCTTTGGAGAGCGGGGCAAGTGCCTCCTGTTGGGTTGGTGTGAGGCTTTCCCATGTATGAGTTCCGGCTATTGCCGGAAAAGAGAGGCAAGCGGTAATGCCAAATATGAGCAGGTGATGGCGGAGCAGGTGCATGATTTGTATCAGTCAACGTAAAAATGAATAGGCAGTTCACCAGTCAGGATGCCAATATCTACGTCTGCCGTATCGGATTTCGCGAGATGATTCCAATAAGCGGTAGCGCTGAATAAAATAATTGCAACCAGCAGAGTGGTAGCCCACAAGCGTGATTTATTGTGTGTGTTGAAAGTGTGCCGGATGGTGTGTCCGGCCCGGGCAAATACAGGTTCTTCACAATGCACGGCGTAGTGTGCCATGGCCTGCTCCCGCGCGTGGCGTAAGCGGGTTAATGTGGGTTGGTCAAGCTGTGCGGCGGAGAGGTTGAGTAATTGTTTGATATCTTCGTGGCTCAGTTCCCTTTTTTTCATGGTAAATGAACTCCTTTCTCTTTCATGATAACAGCAAGGCTATGGGTGGCGCGTGAGCAATGTGTTTTGACGCTGCCTTCCGAGCAACCCATGATGGCGGCTGTTTCTGTAATGTCCATATCCTCCCAGTAACGCAACAGGAATGCTTCACGTTGACGTGCGGGGAGAGTAATTAATGCTTCTTCAATTAGAGCAATAAGTTGAGATTGTTCAAATGATTTATCGGGGGCGAGTCCCTGACTGTTGTTGCTTTCATCCTGAAGGCTATCCAGTGGCTCGTAATCAGCATCTTCGTGCTGTGGAATCAGCGAGGACATCAGTGAGACCCATTTGGAGCGTACTTTCTGTCTTCGGCAATTGTCGCGAATAGTGTTTTGCAGAATACGCTGAAACAACATAGGGAGCTCATGTGCAGGTTTGCCGCCATATTTTGAGGCAAGCTTAAGCATGGAGTCTTGCACGATATCTAGCGCCACATGTTCGTCACGTATCGCGAACAATGCTTGCTTGTAGGCGCGGCGTTCGGATTCAGCGAGGAAATTGGAAAGTTCGTCGTGGCTAGCCAGTTTGAAATGCTCCCTTTGATGGATCGTAACTGCCTGACAACACATAAAATTCAATGGTTGTCCTAATTCCTGGTTTGAAATGCGAAAAAACAATACATCGCTATATATCACCGGTAAGTAGATATATTTTCGAGCAGCGCTGTAAATTGGAGTAATTTTTGCTAATTCACTGCTGCTCTGCTAAACCTCAACGAGCAGTTTATGCTAGCAAATTTAATCATAAATCAATAGACAATTGTTGGTTTTTGTCTGCGCAAGATAGTCAGTATTTTTGTTGTGGAATATAAATTTCTAAAAAATCATATCGATAGAGGTGAATTTAATAGATGAAGTTGATGAATTAAAGGGCGGCAAGGCGTAGGGTAATGAAGTGACAGGGGTGATTGCACAGTGTCGTAAGATAAGATGCGCGTCAACAGGTGAAATTTGGCAAATTTTTGGAGAGGTGTGCATCAGATGGTTCGCCTGCGACGGGTGTGTCTTGCCTGTGGTGAAGGCAAGACAAGAGGAAGGCAAGACAAGAGCAAGACAAGAAAATAACTAAAGGGGGGTTATTTGTCTGGAGAAAAGAGGGCTATGTTATAGCGGTATGTTTGGGTGCAGGACTTGACCAAAATGTGTCTAGCCTTTATCTTGCACGGTTCTTTAATTATTGTTTGCTAAGGTAGTTTGACATGGAATTGACGGGCGCGGAAATAACCATTAGATGTTTGCAGGAAGAGGGGGCTGAATATGTGTTTGGATACCCTGGCGGTGCGGTCTTGCATATTTATGATGCGTTATTTAATCAGAATCAGGTCAAACACATACTGGTTCGTCATGAGCAGGCGGCAATTCATGCTGCCGATGGATATGCACGTTCCACTGATAAAGTCGGTGTCGCCTTAGTTACTTCCGGTCCCGGAGTAACCAATGCGGTTACGGGCATTGCTACAGCCTATATGGATTCCATTCCCATGGTGATAATTAGTGGTCAAGTGCCGACCTCTGCCATTGGCGAAGACGCTTTTCAGGAGGTGGACACGGTAGGCATTACGCGACCTTGCGTGAAGCATAATTTCTTGGTCAAGGACGTAAAAGAAATAGCCAATACGATCAAAAAGGCGTTTTATCTGGCCAAAAGTGGTCGTCCCGGGCCGGTGTTGGTGGATATTCCGAAAGATATTTCCAATCAAACGACGGAGTTTAGCTATCCGTCATCGGTGAGTATTCGCTCATATCATCCGGCCCAACACGGTGATCTGGAACAGGTCAAGTGTGCGGCAAAATTGCTGTTGTCGGCTAAACGGCCAATGATTTATGCGGGTGGCGGCGTAATTTTGTCGGATGCCTCTAAACAGTTGACCGAGTTGGTGCGCTTGCTGGGCTTTCCGTGTACAAATACCTTGATGGGTTTGGGCGGCTTTCCGGCGACAGATAGGCAGTTTGTGGGAATGTTGGGCATGCATGGCACGTACGAGGCAAACATGGGGATGCAATACTGTGATGTATTGCTGGCTGTGGGAGCGCGTTTCGATGATCGCGTGGTTGGCAATGTTAAGCACTTTAATCAGGAAAAGCGCAAGATTATTCATATTGACATTGATCCTTCCTCAATTTCCAAGCGGGTGAAGGTGGATATCCCTATTGTGGGTGATGTGGCATGTGTGCTGGGAGATTTGTTGGCAGCATTGCGCGGTTGTAAAGAGAAGCCCGATCCGCAGGCGATTGCGCCGTGGTGGGCGCAAATTAAGGAGTGGCGCGGCAAGAACAGTTTAATTTACAAAAAGTCGGACGAGATAATTAAGCCGCAATTTGTAATTGAAATGTTGCATGAAGTTACCCAGGGCGAAGCTTTTATAACTTCCGATGTCGGACAGCATCAAATGTGGGCGGCGCAGTATTACAAATTTGATAAACCGCGTCGTTGGATTAATTCCGGCGGACTGGGCACCATGGGCTTTGGTTTGCCCGCCGCAATGGGCGTGCAACTTGCTCATCCGGATGCAAACGTGGCGTGCATTACCGGTGAAGGCAGTATTCAAATGTGTATTCAGGAGCTGTCCACGTGCAAGCAATTTAAATTGCCACTCAAAATTATCATGCTGAATAATCGTTATTTGGGGATGGTGCGTCAGTGGCAGCAATTCTTCCACGGCAATCGGTATGCGGAATCTTATATGGATGCACTGCCTGACTTTGTGAAGTTGGCGGAAGCATACGGCCATGTTGGAATGCGTATCGAAAAGCCGTCAGATGTGGCGCCTGCATTGAAAGAAGCCTTTGAACGTAAACAACAATTGGTATTCATGGATTTCATAACAGACCAGACTGAGAATGTGTTTCCCATGGTGCAGGGTGGTAAAGGGTTGTCCGAAGTGATTTTGGCGGAGGATTTATAATGCGGCATATTATTTCCCTGTTAATGGAAAATGAAGCGGGTGCCTTGTCACGTGTTTCCGGATTATTTTCAGCTCGCGGTTACAATATTGAGTCACTTACCGTGGCGCCAACAGAAGACGCCACGCTGTCGCGCATGACTATAGTAACCAGTGGTTCTGACGAAGTGATTGAGCAGATATACAAGCAGCTTAATAAGCTGATTGAGGTGGTTGCGGTGATGGATTTGAGCGAAGGTGAGCATCTGGAGCGCGAGTTAATGTTGGTGAAAGTGCGCGCGGTGGGTGCGGTGCGTGAAGAAATGAAGCGCATGGCGGATATTTTTCGCGGGTGTATTATTGATGTGACTGATAAAACATACACCATTGAATTAACGGGTACTGGCCACAAACTGGAAAGTTTTTTGCAGGCCATAGACCGTAGTTTGATATTAGAAACTGTGCGTACCGGTGCGTCTGGTATTGGGCGCGGTGATCGCATTTTGAAGCTTTAATTTTTTAACGTTACGATTATTTTTAAAGAGGCCAACATGAAAGTTTATTATGACAAAGATGCAGATCTGTCACTAATCAAGGGCAAGGAGGTAGTCATTATCGGCTACGGCTCACAAGGCCATGCTCATGCCTTGAATATGAAGGAATCCGGTGTCAATGTGACGGTCGGCCTGCGCAAGGATGGTGCCTCCTGGAAAAAAGCCGAATCGGCCGGGCACAAGGTCATGGAAGTTGCGGCAGCGGTCAAGACGGCAGATGTGGTGATGCTGCTGTTGCCGGACGAAAATATCCCTGATGTTTATAACGCCGAAGTTGCGCCTAATATGAAGATGAATGCCACTTTGGCATTTGCCCACGGTTTTAATATTCACTATAACCAGGTTGTTCCGCGTGCCGATTTGGACGTAATTATGATAGCGCCCAAAGGTCCCGGCCATACAGTTCGTTCCGAGTATTTAAAGGGTGGCGGTGTGCCATCGTTGATTGCCGTATTCCAGGATAAATCCGGCAAGGCAAAAAACGTTGCGCTTTCTTATGCCGCAGCCATTGGAGGCACCAAAGGTGGCGTGATTGAGACTGATTTCCGTGAAGAAACGGAAACGGACTTGTTTGGTGAGCAAGCCGTGTTGTGCGGTGGTGCTGTTGAGCTGGTGAAGGCCGGTTTTGAAACTCTGGTTGAAGCAGGTTACGCGCCGGAAATGGCTTATTTTGAATGTCTGCACGAATTGAAGTTAATTGTTGATTTGATGTATGAAGGTGGTATCGCCAATATGAACTATTCCATTTCAAATAATGCAGAATATGGCGAGTACGTTACCGGCCCCAAGATTATTACCGACGATACCAAGCAAGCCATGCGTAATTGTTTGAAAGATATCCAGACCGGCAAATATGCCAAACAATTTATTCTGGAAGGGCGTACAAACTATCCCGAGATGACTGCACGTCGTCGGCTTAATGCCAAGCATCCGATTGAAACAGTGGGTGCCCAATTGCGAGCCATGATGCCATGGATTAGTAAAAACAAGCTGGTTGACCAAAGCAAGAACTAGGAATTGTGGCTGGGATTGAGAGTTTAAGTAGTGAGTGTTGCGCGGCTTTCAATCCCGAGCCGTATGTTTTTGTGTTCCCCAATCTTCGTTTTTAACAAATCAAATTTTATTTCCTTCGCTTAATGCCTAATTATCCCCATCCAATCATCGCACGCGAGGGCTGGCCGTTCTTGGCTGTCGCCGTATTTGTTGCCGGTTTGGTATCATATTTCGGTGCGGGAGTGTGGTCGCTCCCGTTTTGGCTGGTGGCGCTGTTTGTGTTGCAATTTTTTCGTGATCCGCCACGTGAAATTCCCCAGATTGCAGATGCCGTGTTGTCGCCCGCCGATGGCCGTATTGTGGCGGTGGAACGAACGCAGGATCCTTATGTGCAGCGCGATGCCATCAAGATTAGTGTATTCATGAATGTATTCAATGTGCATTCCAATCGCAGCCCCATAGACGGGCAGGTGATGCGCGTTCAATATTTCCCGGGTAAATTTGTGAATGCTGATTTGGCAAAGGCTTCGTTGGAGAATGAGCGAAACGCCTTATGGATTAAAAGGCCTGACGGACAAGATGTAACCAGTGTGCAGGTGGCGGGGCTGATCGCGCGCCGAATTTTATGTTATGTCCGAGAGGGTGATACTTTGGCACGTGGGCAGCGGTATGGATTTATCCGTTTTGGTTCGCGTGTGGACGTGTATGTGCCACTGACGGCTGCCGTAAAAGTGTCAATTGGTGATAAAGTGCGCGCAACTACAACGATATTGGCGGTTTTGGACAAAAGTTAAAGGTTAACAGGGTGAGAGTTTTTTAAGATCATGGCTGACGACCTGAATGACAGGAAACCGATGAATCTGCGCAGGCGTAGTATTTACCTGCTACCCAACATATTAACCACGGCAGCGCTGTTTGCCGGTTTTTACGCGATCGTGCAGTCAATGAATGGCAAGTTTGAATTTGCCGCCATAGCAATTTTTATTGCCATGGTTCTGGACGGTTTGGATGGTCGCGTGGCGCGATTGACCCGCACTCAGAGTGAATTTGGAGCGGAATATGACAGTTTGTCCGATATGGTGTCGTTTGGTGTTGCTCCTTCGTTGCTAATGTATGAGTGGGCATTCAGGAATTTGGGTAAGCTGGGTTGGTTCGCGGCTTTTATTTATTGTGCCGGCACAGCGCTACGCTTGGCACGCTTTAATGCCAATATTGATACGGTAGATAAGCGATTCTTTCAAGGTTTGCCCAGCCCGGCGGCGGCGGCGGTGATTGCGGGCTTCGTTTGGGTGATGCTGGATAATCAGTTGAGTGGTCAAGAAACGCGCTGGTATGCGGTCACCCTGACGGTGTTTGCCGGATTGAGTATGGTAAGCAACGTGCGTTTCTACAGCTTTAAAGATTTCAATATGCGCAAGAGCGTGCCGTTCATTGTAATTTTCTTGGTTGCGTTGTTTTTCATATTGATTTCAATCGATCCGCCCGGGG
>JBIIMQ010000020.1:0-20442 GCA_044337935.1 Candidatus Nitrotoga sp. | reverse complement strand
CGCCCAGCAGATTTTGTAATCCATCCACCAAATCGCTGTGCAGCGTGACATTCCAGGATTCGTCCAGCTTCAGATTTACGCTTCCGATTGAATTGTTGTAACGTACCAATACCGCGCATTTACCCTCCCGATAAGGTTCAAGCACTTCTTTTAATTGTGTCACGCTTGTACCTGCATCAGACGAAATCGAGAGCTCCAGACGTTTGGCGAATGTGGAACGCGCCGAGGCAAAATCAAATAATTCTTCCCCATTGACGCGCATATTGCCGGAATAGTCGTCGAGGCTGGCTTTGCCGCGCACCACCAACAATTCATCTTCCCGTATCCACGGGCGATTGGCCTCAAATACTTCATTGAATACCGTCACTTCTAACTGTGCGCTACCATCATCCAGCGTGACAATCGCCATGCGCCCGCGCCGCGTCTGTTGTATTCGCACACCGGACACGATACCCGCCAATACCACCGGCACGCCACCGCGTTTGCCATTGCCATTTTGCGGCTGCGTTTGCGGGGTAATATCGGCTAGGCGTGTTTTTACGAAATTCTCCAATTCACTGGCATATTCCTGATAAGGATGTCCGCCCAGATAAAAACCCAGACTGGTTTTTTCGTTTTGCAATTGCTCGCGCAGCGTCCAGCGCGGGACGTCTTTCATTTGCACCGGCATTGCCACACTGGCGTCGTCCTCGAACAGGCTGTTTTGATTAATTGATCGTGCCTGCTGCTCCGCACTACTCAATGCCGCTTCAAGCGATGCCAGCAATTGATGGCGATGATCCGAAATCTTGTCAAACGCACCGCTGCGAATCAGTGCTTCAGTGGCGCGACGGTTTACCACGCGCTTATCCACACGGCGGCAAAAATCAAACAGGTCGCGGAATGACCCACCGAGAGTGCGTGCATCCGCAATGCTATCTATTGCTGCTTTACCGGTGCCCTTAACGGCTTCCAGCCCGTATGCAATCGTTTTTTCGTCTACCGGCACAAAACGGTTTACCGAGGAATTGATATCCGGCGGCAAAATACATATTCCCTGTGCCAACGTATCGAGGTAGAAAGTATGCACCTTGTCGGTGTTGTCCATGTCCGACGACAATGTAGCGGCCATGAATGCCGCCGCATAATGCGCTTTGAGATAAGCGGTCTGATAGGACACCAGCGCATAAGCGGCAGAATGTGATTTATTAAAGCCGTACCCGGCAAACTTTTCCATCAAGTCGAACAATTGTTCCGCCAGCCGCTTGTCAATGGCACGGGCCACTGCGCCATCCACAAAGATGCTGCGTTGCAGCGCCATCTCCTCGGCATTTTTTTTCCCCATCGCGCGGCGCAACAAATCTGCCGCGCCCAACGAGTAACCGCCGATGATCTGCGCGATCTGCATGACCTGTTCCTGATACACGATTACGCCATAAGTTGGCTTGAGCGAAATCTCCAGTTCGGGATGAAAATAATCGGCTTTGGAACGGCCATGTTTGCGGTTGATAAAATCTTCCACCATACCCGATTCGAGCGGCCCCGGACGATACAGCGCAACCAGCGCCACAATGTCTTCAAACGTGTCCGGTTGCAGCTTGATAATCAGCTTTTTCATCCCCGGGGACTCAAGCTGGAATATCGCGGTGGTATTGGCCGCCTTGAGCAGAGCGTAAGTCGGTTTGTCTTCCAGCGGCAGGTTTTCAATGGAGAAGCGATTTTCGGTGGAAAAACCCGACCCCGTCGGCATTTCGTTTATATATTTCACCGCCCAATCGATGATGGTAAGCGTGCGCAATCCCAGAAAGTCGAATTTCACCAAGCCGATCTTTTCCACATCGTCTTTGTCAAACTGACTGATTCCCTTGTCGCTGCCCTCGGCATAATAAAGCGGACAAAAATCGGTCAGTTTGCCCGGTGCAATCAATACTCCACCCGCATGCATGCCGACATTACGCGTTAAATCTTCCAGCCGTTCACCCAGCTCAAGCAATTCTTCAACGCCCTCTTCGTTGCTGATAATGGTGTTGAATTCCGGCTCCTGTTCGCGTGCCTTTTTCAGTGACACCGGCTTGACCCCTTCCAGCGGAACAAGCTTGGACAGGCGATCACATAAACCGTATGGAAAATCCAGCACGCGCCCGACATCCCGGATAACCGCTTTGGATGCCATGGTGCCGAAGGTGGCGATCTGAGACACGCTCGCCGCACCGTATTTTTGCTTCACATAATCGATCACGCGCTCGCGCCCGTCCTGACAGAAATCCACATCAAAGTCAGGCATGGAAACGCGTTCCGGATTCAAGAATCGTTCAAACAGCAATGCGTAACGCAACGGATCCAGATCGGTAATCCCGAGACTGTACGCCACCAGCGAACCCGCGCCGGAACCGCGACCGGGGCCGACCGGCACATCGTTCCGCTTGGCCCAACGAATGAAATCCGCCACGATTAAAAAATAACCGGAAAAACCCATTTTTATGATGGTCTCAATCTCGAACACCAGACGCGAAGAGTATTCCTGCATTTTCCCGGCACGCACGGTTTCATCCGGATACAACTGCTGCATGCGCTGCTGCAAACCACGTTCGGACTCTATCCGCAGAAAATCATCCAGACTTTCACCGTTGGGGGTGGGGAAATCCGGCAAATAGGGTTTACCCAGCTGCAAGGTCAAATTACAACGCTTGGCGATCTCCACGCTGTTTTGCAACACTTCCGGAAAATCGACGAATAGCGCCACCATTTCGGCCTGGGTTTTAAAATACTGCTGCGGAGTAAATTGACACACGCGCCGTTTATCGTTCAGCACATACCCTTCGGCAATACACACGCGCGCCTCATGCGCCTTGTACGCTTCCGGGTTTAAGAACTGAATCGGATGGGTCGCCACCACCGGTAACGCCAGCTCTACGGCCAATCCAACCGTTTCACGCACGTGCAATTCTTCATGCGCCGCGCCGGTGCGCTGCACTTCCAGATAATATCGGCCGGGGAATAGCTCCGCCCACTCAAGCGCCAACTGGCGTGCTGTCGACCGATTGCCATTCAGCAACGCCGTGCCCACCTCGCCGAGATGCGCACCGGACAATGCAATTAACCCTTCCGTCCCATCGCGCAGCCATTGTTTATGTATTTCAATACGGCCACTGCTTTGCCTTTCCAAATAGGCGCGTGTCACCAACTCACACAAGCGCAAATAGCCAACATTAGACTGACATAACAATAGCAGTCGGAAAGGCTTGTCGCGCTCGACCGGATTGCTGATGAATACATCGCATCCGACAATAGGCTTGATTCCGGCTGCACGCGCCGCCTGATAAAACTTGATCAGTCCGAAAACATTATTGAGGTCGGTCAATGCCAGCGCGGGCATGACATCCTGTTTGGCAGCGGCAATTGCTTCGGGAATACGCACAATGCCATCGGCAATGGAGTATTCGCTGTGCAGGCGCAGATGGATGAAAGAGGGTTGGGGCATGGTGTGGCGAAATGACGGTTACAGCTGGAATTTTACCATCGTCACCGGGGAGAGAAACCAAAAGATTTCTACTTGTTGATAGCACTCAAAAAAACGTGCCGGAGAAGTCCAGTTGCAACAATGACTAAATTGTCGAGCAAACTTCGGCAATCAAACATTCAGCAAAAACCGCTATAGATTCAAGCGATGCACCCTTACCTCGCGAACCACCTCGTAACCATCACAAAAATCAGGATAGTCAACGTAATTCCCAACAAACAACAAGCATAGATCAACATTCTGATGCGAACCCGAAAAACTTCGATCGCATTAACAACCCGGGCATTTTGTTCGGCAAGTGATTCGATTAATTTGGCAGACGAACTCTGTTCTGAATTCAGTTCGGCTATTTTCTGCTGAAGATAACGAACACGATTATCCAAATTCGCAAGCCCTTCGGCATCAAATGAAACAGTCGTTGATGAGCCATCATCAACAGGCTGGCTGTTCATTTCGGCCTTTGCTGCGGTAAACAGACGCTTTGCGCCTTTAACCATACCCGGCGCGGCATCCAATACATCTTTCCACGGTATGACTTTCAGCGCACTCATCCAGCCCATAGCCACAATCTCCCTCCCATTTTTTGCATGTCAGCGATACAACCAACCAAGGGTTGCTGCGCGTCAACTTTAAATTTGCCTAACTCTTCAAATTTGATTGCAATTTCAAATGCATTATGAATCCACAAAATCGCAGAATATTTTAACAATATTTTATTTTTCGATGAGCCGAAACCAGCGCACCGCCATCATTCTGTCAGGAAATCCCGACTGCAGCCATCCTTAATTCCGTTGGTGCAACACCCAAACCAAACAGCAAGCAACAGGCACCAAGAAAGCCGGGATGATTATTTCTGGCATTGGCTGCAATAAAAACTTGATCGTTGCCCTTGCCGAATCTGTTTGATGGTTGAATTGCATACACGGCAAGCCTCGGCCGCACGGCCATATACCCAATAGTGCTGCTGAAAATAGCCAGGGTTACCGTCGCTGCCCACAAAATCACGCAGGCTGCTGCCGCCCAACGCAATAGCTTCTGTCAACGTTTCCCGGATCGTCTGCACTAATCGCACACAACGCGGACGACTAAGTTTTGCGGCGGATAATTGCGGGCGAATTCCGGCACGGAATAACGCTTCGTTGGCATAAATATTGCCGACACCCACCACCAAATGATGATCCATCATCACCAGCTTAATTGCAGCATTACGATTACGGATCGCCTGATAAAGATATTCGGCGTTAAAACCATCCCCCAGCGGCTCCACTCCCAGTTTCAATAACAGCGGATGCCGGGCGGGATCCCCTTCATGCCACAGTACCGCCCCAAAACGGCGCGGATCACGCAGTCTCATTAACATTCCGCTTGCCAGGATTAAATCGAAATGATCATGCTTTTCCGCTGCCGTGCCGACAGGCAAAATACGCAAGCTACCGGACATACCCAAATGAAGAATGAGTGTGCCGTTGCCGCAATTGATTAACAAATATTTGGCACGACGACGCAACGAGTGAATTGTCTGATTATGCAGAATAGTGGCCAGTTGACTGGGGATAGCCCAACGCAATTGAGACGTGCGGATAACCACATCCACGATATGCTGACCGACCAAATGCGGCTCAAGTCCGCGCAGGGTTGTTTCGACCTCGGGTAACTCGGGCATATGACTCTTCTCTGTTGACCATCATTAAGTTAAGCGCGAATTATTTTCTACGGGTCAATTAGCCACAAAAAAGACGCACAAATATTTTGCAGACAAAAACTTGATCGCCCGAAAAGCTACAAGTTAATTGTAAATTGTCGCCATGCATGAAAACGTATTAAACCCAGACGGGGCAGCACCCCTGACTACCTCATTTAGTCTCGGCAGTGCCCGCCACGGCTTTAACACCGGCCGCTGCAACATCGACCGTTGTGCCAACCACCGTGGCACCAACCTTAACCGTGGTTGCAACCACGGTTACCGCAGCATCAGCAACCGTCGTCACCGCACAACCGGTACAGAGAATACTTATCAGGACAGACAGAAAAAGAACTCTCATAACTAATTTCTCCTGCGCCACCACAAAACAACACCCGCCAGCATCAGCAGCATGGGCACGACGATCAAAAAACCGCCACTAATTATGGTCAACTGGGTTTTGCTCAGGGTGACCGCCCCATCTTTCACTGCACGGGGTTGAGTGGCAATAAGCCGGTCTTCATTTCCCAGCCAATTCGTCATACTGACACCGAGATCAATATTGCCACCATTACCGGAATAAGTATTGGCAAGAAACGAACCGCTTCCAACAATAACAATACGCTGCTCTCGATCATTTATATTACGTTGCATCGCCAGCGCGATGATTACCGGGCCGGGGATATCACGGGCTTTATTAAAATACGGCTTACCCTGCGGGATATCGCGGCTCACCCAACCACGTGGCGCAGCCTCTACCAGAGAAGAATAATGCCATGCAGTGCTTTCATCCCAAGCAATAGCGCGTGCAAACGGGAAAGCCGTGATCAAATTAAAATTCTGTGTGATAGCATGCGGCGGATAACCTGCGCCCAGCGCCCAAGTCACGGGCGTGTTCATTTCTTCTGCTGCCGGATCGATCACAATGCCGGGCGTAAGAATGATATTTAATTTTTCAGCCAAGCGTTCCAACCCATGCATTGGCTGGGCATCCAGCAACCACAACAGGTTGCCGCCCTTATCAACATAACGCAGCAATTTATCAATTTCACCCGGCAACAAATCAATTTGCGGCTGCGTAATAATCAGCATACTGGCATTGTCCGGCACGTCTTGTGCCAGCGCCAAATTCAAGCTGTTAAGATGAAAACCATTTTGCTTCAGCCGGTTGCCGAATTCACCGAGGTCGTGATTCGCAATGCCGACCGGATTGCGCTCACCATGCCCGTCCAAGTACATAATCATCTGATTTTTTGTATGGGCCAACCGTAACAGTACGCTGGTAAATGCCTGTTCATTCAACATGGTGAGATGTTCGCGTTTACCGCCATAATCGATCAGCATCTCACCATTGGCATGAATATTGACCTTGCGTGCCTCCTCCGGCTGCTTCACCGGGTCAATAAATGTAAGCGAGATATCGGGTTTATAGCGCTGATAAAGCGCGACAAAATCACGAGTAATCCTGTGCATATCGCCCAAGTTGGCATCCTGCCCGGTGACATACATCGTCAGCTTAATTTCACCGTGCAACTGATTCAGCACATTGACACTGCTTTCCGTCAGACTGTTGCTGACATTCTGGGTCATATCCCATTGTGCGGGACGGTGCGCGGCGAATTGATACAGAATCACCAGCGCAACGAGCAACAGTACCGTGAAGGCGATATTTTTAATGCGCGAATTGTTGAATTGAGGAAATTTCATGTTGAACGTTTATTAACCGTACAGACGGTTGTTATGTAACCGCCTTATAGTCAGCAACAAAAATGTACAGCAAAACAACAGAAAAAAAATCAGATCTGCACTATTCAACAGACCGACATTAAAGCTCTGAAAATGGCTGGTGGGAGCAAGCGCACGCCAGCTGTTGTCATGATCCACCGCACTAACTTCCACCAGCCACAAACCAAAAAATGCAGCCAGTGTGCCGACCGCAGCCACCACTGGTTGCGCGGTCAGCGCGGAAATATACAACCCCAATGCGACATAACTAGCGGCAAGCAGTATCAGTCCCAGCGCGTTGGTGAGCAGAAGCCCGGTATCCGGCTGCGTACCCGCAGCCAGTGTAAACGTCATCAATACACAGCCTGCAATCACCAGCAACAGAAATAGCATCAGGCCGACAAACTTTCCAACCACGATATGCATATCCGAGACCGGCGCACTCATTAATAGTGCAATAGTTTGATTACGCCGCTCCTCGGCGATCAGGCGCATGGTAAACACGGGGATCAGCATCATCAAAATCAGTGCGATGGTGCCAAACAATGGCGCCGCCACGGCTAATGTGGCACCGGGTGCGTTAACAAGTTGCGCCAATTGCGCCTGCACTTGTAAAAAAGCATCCAGGCGTGCCAGGAAAAACCAGGCAAAAATAAATTGCAGTACGCCCAAAATCAGCCACGTGGAGGGAATGGCAAACAGGCTGCGGAATTCCTTGTGCGCAATGGTTAAAATCATGATTTTTCGTCTTGAGTGATTTGCATAAATACATCTTCCAGCCGCGTTCGCAGCGGAACGAGTTGCTCCGCTTGCCAGCCATGTTGTGCGGCGAGCGCGAGCAGAGCAGCGCTTGGATTTGTGTTAGCAGTATGCAGAATGCGGAACTGTGTGGCGGAAAGCTGGTCTACTTGCTGTACTTCGGCGAGGGCTTGCAATACGGAAAGTGCAGGCGGCGCCAGCAAAGTGATGACAAAACCCGGTTGGCTGCCGTATTGCTGCATTTTTATGCTGCTGTCACCGTAAATCATACGGCCGTGGTGCATAATTTCGACGCGGTCACAAACGCTTTCCACTTCGCCCAACAGATGGGTAGAAAGAATTACGCTATGCATATTGCCCAACTCGCGGATCAATTCGCGTATATCGCGAATCTGGGCCGGGTCAAGGCCAACGGTAGGTTCATCGAGAATAATGACTTCCGGTTGGTGAATAATTGCCTGTGCAATGCCAACACGCTGCTGATAGCCTTTGGAAAGCGTGCCAATGATTTTTTTTCCGCTATCGTGCAAGCCGCAACGACGCTTGGTCTCGGTCAAAGCATCCGCGATCCGCGCACGGGGAACACCATGCAATTTGGCGGCAAATATAAGAAAATCATCCACGGTCATTTCGCGGTACAGCGGCGGCGTTTCCGGCAAAAATCCGATTTTTGCCTTGACATTTTTGGGTTGGCGTGCCAAATCAAGACCGCATATTTGAATTTCCCCCGAGTGCGGCAGCAACGCACCGGCCAGCATCTGCAATGTCGTACTTTTACCGGCCCCGTTATGTCCAAGCAGGCCCAGTACCTCGCCATGCCGAAGCTCCAATGAAACGCCATGAATGACCTCACGTTGGCCGAAGCGGCGAATCAAATTGCGTGCGGACAGAGTAATTGGTGCAGTCGCTGCCATGGGTGCCGATGTTGTTTGTATGGGAGAGTGAATATAACCTAATATGTCACCATACATCAAAATGAAATTGTCCTGCCCTGTTGAGCATCAACACTTAAGGACCTTTTCAGAAAATTTATAGTTCGTTTACGTAACACGGTTGTTAAAAGACATCGCAGCGATGCATTTGGTCACTCATTAAATCTGGGTTACCCTTAGATTTGAGGCAATTCAAATCAACGATGTCCAAATTGCATCGCATATACAATGTGATGATTATATTTAATTTTTAAGCCCCTACCTATTAAAATTATGATAAATATAAAACGTAACATAGTCATGTTTGCATTGTTATTGGTTTCTTGCGCGCACGCGTCGCAGCAAGAGGTGGGGCAAACTGAAAAACCCGGGTTTGAAACCGAAAAGCCGGCAGCACTGCCCAAGCAGGAATTAACTGAACAGATACTGTACGAATATTTGCTCGGTGAGATAGCACTGCAACGTGACAAGCCTGAGCTGGCCACACAACTTTATCTGAATCTAGCCAACTCTACACGCGACCCGCGTTTGGCACGTTACGCCGCACATTTGGCTTTTGAAACCCGCCAAATGGACAAAGCAATGGCAGCATTCAGCCTGTGGCTGGAAATTGAACCGGATTCACTACTGGCAAAACAGGCTTTGGCTGCCCTGCTGGTCAGCGGCGGCAAGCTCGATGAAGCTCGCCCGCACCTCGTCAGTCTTTTAGCAGCTACAACGGAAAATATCGGGAATGTTTTTGTGCGAATTTCCCAAATGATCACAAGCTACCCCGATAAAAATGCCGCATTCAATTTACTCCAGACATTAACGCAACCCTATCCACTCGTGGCAGAGGCACACTGGACGCTGGCACAAATGGCAGAAATAGTCGGCAAGCATGAGCTGGCCCTGACTGAAGCCATGCAAGCGCACACCTTGCGTCCGGAATGGGACAGCGCCGTGCTGCTCAACGCCAAATTGCTGCAAAGCACCGCACCACAGCAGGCGCTAACGTTGCTGAAGAAATATCTTGAGGCTTACCCCGACACTAAAGAAGTGCGCCTGTTCTACGCCCGCGCGCTAATGGAACAAAAGCAGAATCGGGAGGCACGTGCCGAGTTTCAACGGTTGCTTGACTCATATCCCGACAATGCCGATTTGGCGTTCGCGGTGGGATTGCTGTCGCTGGACATAGGTGAGCTGGATCGCGGCGAAAAAGAATTACAGCACGCACTTTCCAACAAGAAAAAAGATGAAAGCGTGGTGTATTACTACCTTGGCCAGCTGAGCGAAGCGAAGAAGCAAGATGAAGAAGCCATGCAAAACTACAGCAAAGTAAAGGAAGGGGAGTACAACGTTTCTTCACGCATCCGCATGGCTTACCTGACCAGCAAATCGGGTAAACTAAACGAAGCACGGCAACTTCTGCACAAAACCACCACCAAGAACAATCAACAACGCGTGCAATTGGCTATGGTTGAGGCACAGCTTCTGCGCGACGCGCATCAATTTGACGCTGCCTATCAAGTGCTGACGCTGGCGCTGGAAAAATTTCCCAATCAACCGGAAGTAATGTACGAAGCGGCAATGCTGGCAGACCGTGCCGGCAAACACGAATTATTTGAACAAATGATGCGAAAGCTGATTGAGCTTGAGCCCGGTAACGCGCAAGCGCATAACGCATTAGGTTATAGTTTATTGGAGCGCAACGAGCGCATACCCGAAGCAATGAAACTGGTGGAGAAGGCCCACCAGCTTGCACCGGATGACGCCGGCATCATTGACAGCATGGGTTTCGGATATTATCGCTTGGGGGATTTTTCCAAAAGCCTGGAGTTCCTGCGCCGCGCTTATGCCATCAATCCAGATCCGGAAATTGCCGCACATCTCGGAGAAGTTCTATGGGCGCAGGGTGAAAAAGAACAGGCGAAAAAAACATGGGATGATGCACTCAAGTTAAATCCGGGCAATGCAATACTACAAGCTGTTATTAAGAAATTTGCGCCTTGATATATAGACTGCTCCTATTATCCTTATTGTTGCTGACCGGTTGCGTAAGCACACCGCCCGCTTCCCAACCCGTTACGCGTCCGGCACAGTCAGAACACAAGTCCTTTGTATTGTCCGGACGGGTTGCCGTAAAACATGACGGAACCCGCTCTTCATCCGGCGTACGCTGGTCACATTATGCCGGTGCGGATGAATTCCTGCTGCTTGCGCCATTCGGACAGACCGTGGCTCGTATTCGCAGTGATATGCGGGGAGCAGTGCTGGATATGCCATTTAAGCATTACTCAGCTCCAGACACCGACGAATTAACCCAACAAGTGCTGGGTTGGCGCTTACCGCTATCCGGCCTGCGTTATTGGGTGTTAGCAATGCCGGCACCCAAAACGGCGTTTGATATCAAACATGACGCCAACGGCCAGGTGGTATTGTTAAATCAGGATGGATGGGCGATACATTACACGCGCTATGCGGCGCAAACTCCGGATAGCTTGCCGTTACGGCTAGCCATGCAACGCGAAGGTCTGGAAATTCAATTATTGATTGATGAATGGGGAATATAACCGGCACCCTCACTTTCCTGGCTCCCGCCAAGCTCAACCTTTTTTTGCATGTGGTTGGGCGCCGGGATGACGGTTATCATCTGCTGCAAACCCTGTTTCGCTTCATCGAATTAAGTGACACGTTGCATTTTACGCGGCGCGAAGATAGTGTGGTGCACCGTGTCAACGCACTTGATGGTATTCCACAGAAACAGGATTTGTGCGTGCGTGCCGCGCGTCTATTGCAACGGGAATGTAATTGCCAACTGGGCGTAGACATTACCCTGGAGAAGCACATCCCCATGGGCGGCGGCTTGGGTGGCGGCAGTTCGGATGCGGCCACAACGCTCGTCGCGTTGAATAAACTGTGGGATTTGGGGTTGTCGCGCAACCGGTTAATGGAAATAGGCCTGTCCCTGGGTGCAGACGTGCCGGTATTTATATTCGGTGAAAATGCCTATGCGGAAGGGATAGGCGAACAATTGCAGACCTGCGATGTGCCGGATGCCTGGTATGTGGTACTTTTCCCGCCAGTGCATGTCGCCACGGCAAAAGTGTTTGCAAACTTGAACATTCCCAACCCGGATATTACCAACTTGGAATTGACACAGGATGCAATTTCCCTCAGAATTCGCGGCCTTCCGCTACGACTACCGTACAACGACTTGCAATCGGTAGTATGCAGCCTGTATCCGGAAGTAGCACGGCATCTTGCCTGGCTTGAGCAATTTACGCTGGCTCGAATGAGTGGTTCCGGTGCCTGCGTATTTGCCGAGTTTGTTACCGAGGCAGAGGCACAAGCCGTCATGAAACATTTGCCGTCAGACATGCGCGGTGTTGTAACGCGCGGTTTGGCGCGGCATCCACTGCGGGATTTTACCGCAATGTGAAATGCCAGATTATTGGGGAGTCGCCAAGTGGTAAGGCACCGGATTTTGATTCCGGCATTCGTAGGTTCGATCCCTACCTCCCCAGCCAGTTGAAGGGTGTTGTTAGTTTGGGGCGCTTGCGCCCGTTTTTATTTAAGGGGAGCATGGTGTCCGACGACAGCTTGATGGTGTTTACCGGCAACGCCAATCCTAAGCTTGCACAATTTGTAGTGCAACACCTGAACATTCAACTTGGGCGAGCCACCGTTGGCCGTTTTTCAGACGGCGAGGTGATGATAGAAATCCTCGACAATGTGCGTGGCAAAGACGTATTCGTTTTGCAATCAACATGCGCCCCAACCAATGATAGTTTGATGGAAGTGCTGGTAATGGTGGATGCGCTCAAACGCGCTTCTGCCGGACGCATCATCGCCGCACTGCCCTATTTTGGCTATGCCCGGCAGGATCGACGCCCCCGTTCCGCACGTGTGGCAATTACCGCCAAGGTAGTGGCTAACATGCTTGGCGGTGTTGGCGTGGACCGTGTTTTAACCATGGATTTGCACTCGGATCAAATACAGGGATTTTTCGATATACCGGTAGACAACATTTACGCCAGCCCGATTTTGTTGGCAGATGTACGGAAACATAATTACCAAAATCTGGTGGTGGTTTCGCCGGACGTGGGTGGTGTCGTGCGTGCGCGTGCGCTAGCCAAGCGCTTGGAAGCGGACCTTACCATCATCGACAAACGCCGCCCCAAACCCAACGTCGCCAAGGTAATGAACATTATCGGTGAAGTGGCTGACCGAACCTGTTTAATCATGGATGATCTGGTAGATACCGGCAATACTCTATGCGAAGCCGCCGAAGCTTTGAAAGCCAAGGGAGCAGAAAAAGTGGTGGCATATTGTACGCATCCGGTGTTATCGGGTACGGCAATTGAACGTATAGAAAATTCCGCTCTCGACGAACTGGTTGTGACCGACACCATCCCGCTCAAAATAGATGCCTCGGCGTGCAAACGCATTCGCCAGCTGAGCGTAGCCGAGCTGTTGGCTGAAACAATTCGCCGCATTCATGCGGAAGAATCCGTCAGCTCATTATTTATGGAATAGTTTTTGTGGCCATCATGTTGATGGCCGCGTAACCCGGAATTGTCTGGTCGCGGACAATTCCGAATTTGAAGTGGAGAAACAAAATGAAAATCGAACTGAGTGCAACATCCCGCAAGGCGCAAGGAACGGGTGCGAGCCGCCGTCTGCGCAAAAGTGGCCGCGTGCCCGGCATCGTATATGGTGGCACCGAGCCCACATTGATCGATCTTGATCACAATAACCTCTTTCACAGCCTGCGCAAAGAAGCGTTCCACGCCTCCATCCTGACTCTGGATCTGGACGGCAAAAAAGAGCAAGTACTGTTGCGCGATTTCCAGATGCATCCATTCCGTCAACAAGTACAACATATCGATTTCCAGCGTGTGGAATCTAACAAGAAGATCCACATGAAAGTGCCGTTGCACTTCGTGAACGCCGAGATCTCCCCCGGAGTAAAACTGAGTGGCGGGATCATCTCTCATGTAATGAATGATCTGGATGTTGCCTGCTTACCAGCTGATTTGCCAGAATTTATCGAAGTTGATCTGTCCAATCTGGCACTGAATCATTCCATCCATGTGTCCGACCTCAACCTGCCCAAAGGCGTGGAAGCGGCCGGCATCCATATTGGAAACGCCGTGGTAGCCACTATTCAAGTGCCGCGCGGTGCGGTTGAAGCGGAAGCATTGGCAGCGGCGGCAGCAGCAGCTCCTGCCGATGCAAAAGCAGCGGCCAAGCCTGCGGCAAAATCCAAGTAACATCAGCGTTACAACTTAAAACCCGCCATGCACTTCTTGAGTGTGTGGCGGGTTTTTACATGATGGGGACTGAATGGTACGAGGCGGATTAAACAATGAATGAAATCAAATTAATTGTCGGGCTAGGCAACCCCGGTCGTGAATATGATTTCACCCGGCATAATGCCGGATTCTGGTGGGTAGACGCGCTCGCACGCATGCACCAGTTCACCTTCAAAGCCGAGAGCAAATTTCACGGTTTTGCCGCACGTGGCCGGATAAATGATCGTGAATTACTTCTGCTCAAACCGCAAACCTTTATGAATGTCAGTGGTCGTGCAGTCGGCGCGTTGGCACAGTTCCATAAAATCGAACCGCAACACATCCTGGTAGTGCATGATGAACTCGATTTGCCGCCGGGTAGCGTCAAGCTTAAACTCGGTGGCGGTCATGGCGGACACAATGGCCTGAAGGACATCTTTGCACATCTTGGAACACGCGATTTTTGGCGGCTGCGCATTGGCATTGGCCATCCCGGTGAACGTGCGGACGTAGCCAATTATGTGCTGCACGCCCCGCGCCGCGAAGAAATGGAATTAATCGAGCACGCCATGCAGCGCGCGCTGGATGTGGCTCCCCTGATACTTGAGGGCAAGCTGGAAGCGGCAATGCTGAAATTGCACAGTAATTAATTTTAAGGAATATCCATGAGCTTGAAATGCGGAATTGTCGGCCTGCCCAATGTAGGGAAATCCACCTTGTTCAATGCGCTTACCAAAGCGGGAATCGCGGCGGAAAACTATCCGTTCTGCACGATTGAGCCCAACGTCGGCATAGTGGAAGTTCCGGATGCACGAATGCAAGCACTGGCCGATATCGTCAAGCCGCAAAAGATGCAACCGGCCATTGTCGAATTCGTCGATATCGCCGGGCTGGTCGCGGGCGCATCCAAAGGTGAAGGATTAGGTAACCAATTCCTCGCCAACATTCGTGAGACCGATGCAATCGTCAACGTGGTGCGCTGTTTCGATGACGAAAACGTGGTGCATGTGGCAGGCAAAGTTGACCCGCTGTCCGACATCGAGGTCATCCTCACCGAACTGGCGCTGGCCGACATGTCGGTAGTAGAACGCACCATCCAGCGCGAGGGCAAAAAAGCCAAATCCGGCGACAAAGACGCCCAGAAACTAATCTCTATTCTGGAAAAACTGCTGCCGCACCTGAACGAAGGCAAACCCGCACGTACCGCAGGTTTAAGCGATGAAGAAAAATTAATCGTCAAACCGCTGTGCCTGCTCACCATCAAGCCCGCAATGTACGTCGGCAATGTGCTGGAAGACGGTTTCGAAAACAATCCGCACCTGGATCGTCTGCGCGAACACGCCGCGAAAGAAGGCGCGCCCGTGGTGGCGCTGTGCGCCAAGATCGAAGCCGAACTGGCTGATCTGGACGATGCTGACAAACTGGAATTTCTGGCCGACCTGGGGCTGGATGAACCCGGCCTGAACAAACTGATCCGTACCGGCTACGACCTGCTCGGCCTGCAAACCTACTTCACCGCAGGCGTAAAAGAAGTGCGCGCTTGGACTATCCACAAGGGCGACACCGCACCGCAGGCGGCGGGCGTAATCCACACCGATTTCGAGCGCGGGTTTATCCGCGCCCAAACCATCTCCTACAATGATTTTATCGCCTGCGGCGGCGAAGCAGGCGCCAAGGAAAAAGGCAAAATGCGTGTCGAGGGCAAGGACTACGTGGTACAGGACGGTGACGTGATGAACTTCCTGTTTAACGTGTAGCCATCATCCAGGCCACACCTTTAAGCTGAAAACACACCTGCCCCTCGTTCATCAAAAATATGCCGGGGAACTATTCGGCAAGCGCCTTGATCACATTTTCCGGGCTGAGAATGGTACCCAGCGTAGTGGGATTGCCCCAGCGCACGTGGTATTTATTCTCCGGAACCGAGGCCAGAGAGATCAATAGATTGTTGAAAGCAATTAAATCATTGGTCTCAAAATAAGTTACGAAATCGATATCATCCAGCCCGGTTGCGTGGTAGAGCTTGCGCTTGACGTTAACCAGATAAGCCAGTGTTGGCAGGGTGTGCGCCTCCATCTCCTTCAGCCGTTGCTCAAATGATAAATTCCACCACTCTGCACTTTTCTTCACCGGAATAACGATCGCATAACGGGGCGCATCGCCGGTATAGGTTGCCGAACCAAGTCCGGCATTAAGGTCGGGAGAATTCTTTTTCGTAACGTAGTTCAGAGGTTTGGTCACGCCTACCAGCGTATCGGATACATCGGCATGCTTACCGATCGCCGTCGCCCGGAATTCGCGCATGAATGTCTGCGCTTTGGCAAGATCATATGCATTAATACGGACGAAAAAATCGGATTTTGTTTCCAAGCCCCGAGTCAGGTAAATATCCGCCAGCACATTATCTTTGTGCTTCTCGATCAGTTTTGTTATTTCAGCAGCGCCATCCACTCGCTCAGACGCTGAAATATTGTTCCATTCCGGCCTCAGTTTAAACATCGTGAATACGCCAAAAACACCGGGCTGGGCGAGAATTTTGGAGCGCTCTATTGTCGTCGCATCAGTTACCGGTTGTTGTGCGGCAATCACTGATGCTTGCATAGACATGATGGTTGCGATGATTCCGGCGACAAGGCCGACATAGTGATTGCGAATTGGCAAACGTCTCATGAAACTCTCTCTTAATAGAATAATTAAAAATTCAACACACATTGATCAGGCGGATTCAATTTTGAGTATGTCCCAAATTTTGTATAACCAGAATTTCTTTACTGCTACGGCATCCGTTCTTTGAACTGAATAGTAAACCGGTTTGGTGTAGCTTTCCAATCCCGCACAATATGCGTCCATTTTCTGCTGATATCGTTTAGCGCAAGAGCTAGATAATTTTTTGCAGGTTCATGTTCACAAATTCAATGACATTGGTGGTGTAAATCACCTTCCTGATCTTTGGCGGATAGTCGAAAAGCGAGTTAATGCTGCGTCCTTGTAACCCGCGCTAATGATCGAATACTGCCGAGATTTTAAACACTGACAAAAGTGGGGCGTATTACGCCCCCAAACTAAAAGACACCCGCCAAGCAACCGTGCGGTGAGGATTCAAAATCGCGGGAACCGGATACACTTAGTAAATGCAAATGCTTTAATAACCTTTTTCCCGGCTCCGATTGCGTCAAATCAGGAATGTCCGCCTGTTCATGCTGGCGCATTGTTTTCAACCCTGCAATAATCAGTCTTGGAAAATTCTGTCTTACGGCGCAACGCCTGTAAGAGCAGGCCCCTCAAAATTAGACAACGTGAGCAAAGAAATTAAAGAGTTAAACCATACGCCGATGATGCAGCAATACCTGCGCATCAAGGCAGAATATTCCGACATGCTGCTTTTCTACCGCATGGGGGATTTTTACGAGCTGTTTTATGAAGATGCAATTCGCGCCGCCAAGCTGCTCGACATCACGCTTACACAACGCGGCACGTCCAACGGCCAGCCGATCAAAATGGCGGGGGTGCCTTACCATGCCGCCGAACAATATTTGGCGCGGCTGGTAAAGCTGGGCGAATCAATCGCCATTTGCGAGCAAGTCGGCGATCCTGCTGCCAGCAAGGGGCCGGTGGAGCGCAAAGTAATGCGTATCATTACCCCCGGCACACTCACCGATTCCGCCCTGCTGGATGAAAAGAAAGATAGCCTGTTGTTGGCACTACAGGAGCGCGCCGGCAAGGTGGGGCTAGCTTGGATGAATCTGGCTTCTGGCAAATTTTTCGTCAGCGAAACCGATACGCACAATATACCGGCCGAACTGGAACGCTTGCAGATTTCTGAAATCCTGCTGGCCGAAAATGCCATTCCGCCGACGCCATGCTCAGCGGCCATCAAAACACTGCCTGTCTGGAATTTTGATCTGGAAACTGCCCGGCGCACGCTGTGCCAACAATTTTCCACGCACGATCTGAGCGGTTTCGGGTGTGACCATTTCACGCTGGGTCTGGAAGCGGCGGGCGCGTTACTTGGCTATGCCAAGCTTACGCAAGGACAGGGGATCAGCCATGTGCACGCCATTCAAATTCATGCCGCTGAGCAATTTGTGCGCATGGATGCTGCCACGCGACGCAATCTGGAAATTACCCAAACCTTGCGCGGCGAACCTGCGCCCACCCTGCTTTCCTTGCTGGATACCTGCGCCAGCAATATGGGCAGCCGTTTGCTTAACCACTGGCTTCATCACCCACTGTGCGAACGCAACACGCTGCGTGCACGGCTGGATGCGGTGGACAAATTGCGGACAACTTCTTTTTCACAAACGGGAAAAGAAGCGCACTTCAGCAACAGGCAAACGCTCTATCAAACTGTGCACGACCAGCTCAAACCCTGTGTAGACGTGGAACGCATCACTGCGCGCATCGCCTTGCGTAGTGCACGTCCGCGTGATTTATCCGGTTTGCGTGACACACTCGCACAGTTGCCGCAACTGCATGCGATATTATCAAGCACGGACGCTTCAAAATTAACAAACGATCTGGCCGCCGCCTTGCAGCCGGATGCGGAACTTATCGTATTGTTACAACGCACACTGCGCGCGGACCCCTCCAGCATGCTACGCGAAGGCGGCGTTATTGCGGATGGCTTTGATGCAGAGCTGGATGAATTGCGCGGCATCCAGACCAATTGCGGCGAATTCCTGCTACAGCTGGAAGCCCGTGAACGCGCGCGTAGCGGCATTACCACCTTAAAAGTTGAATATAACCGGGTGCATGGTTTTTATATTGAGGTATCGCTCGCACAATCTGTCAACGTACCGGATGATTACCGCCGTCGCCAGACCCTGAAAAATGCCGAACGCTATATCACCCCGGAACTCAAAGCCTTCGAAGACAAAGCCCTGTCCGCCAATGACCGCGCACTGGCACGCGAAAAACTGCTCTATGAACAGCTGCTGGATCAGCTTGCGCCTTACATTTTGTCATTGCAGCGCATTGCCGCCGCCATCGCCGAGCTGGATGTGCTGGCCACGTTTGCCGAACGCGCTTCTACATTAAATTTCTGCGCGCCAACATTCAGCGAAGATCCAATATTACACATCCGTGGCGGTCGGCATCCGGTGGTGGAAGTACAGGTGGAGCAATTCATCGCCAATGACACCAATCTGCACAGCGCGCGCAAAATGTTGCTTATCACCGGCCCCAACATGGGCGGTAAATCCACATATATGCGCCAAGTCGCGCTGATTACCTTGCTCGCGCATTGCGGCAGCTTTGTTCCGGCAGATGAAGCCATACTGGGCAAGATTGACCAGATTTTTACGCGCATCGGTGCTGCGGATGACCTTGCCAGCGGCCGTTCCACCTTCATGGTCGAAATGACGGAAGCGGCCAACATCCTGCACAATGCCACTGAGAATAGCCTAGTTCTGGTAGACGAAATCGGACGCGGCACGTCCACTTTCGATGGTTTGGCGCTAGCCTATGCCATCGCACGCCATTTACTGGAAGAAAATCGCAGCCACACGCTGTTTGCCACCCATTACTTTGAATTAACCCGGCTTGCCGATGAATATACACAACTTGCCAACGTCCATCTTGCCGCCATTGAACACAAGCACAGCATTGTATTTTTGCACAGCGTAAACGAAGGCGCGGCAAGCCAAAGCTACGGGCTACAGGTGGCGGCTCTTGCTGGCGTGCCGAGAAGCGTCATTAAAATCGCACGGAAGCAACTGCAAGCACTGGAACAGAATAGCGCGGCACAAAACCCGCAAGGTGACTTATTCAGGGGCACACCTGACTTGCCCGAACTGCCCGAGCACCCGGCATTAATTACATTGCGTGACATTGCGCCCGATGAACTTAGTCCGAGAGAGGCGCTGGAAAAGTTATATCAATTAAAAAAACTGGTTTAACTCCCGTGTTAATCATTTTTTTCACCACGTGACCCAAAATTGGAGGATTGATTGAAGCCTGTCCCTCAATATGTGCGCTGTCGTACAGACTTGGCTGGCAATCAAGCGCAACTTTTTTCCGCGCCGTGGCTTGAAAACTTACACGACTCAACCCGGGCAATTACATGATTTATCCGATTATAGTGAGAAATTCGGGCTTTCCATTCCTTCCGGGTGGTGCGCTGTGCCGTAAACTTGAGTCCCATTTTTAAACAAGGGGAGACTTGGCAAATGTTATTCCGAGATAGAACTGAAGCGGGCAAGATCTTGGCGCGCCACCTTAGCGCTTATGCCAATCATCCGAATGCAATGGTTCTTGCATTGCCGCGAGGCGGAGTTCCGGTTGCATTCGAAATTGCCCAAGCGCTCAATCTGCCTCTGGATATTTTAGTAGTACACAAACTTGGCGTGCCTGGTCACGAGGAATTTGCGATGGGGGCGATTGCATCCGGCGGGGTACGTATCCTCGATCAAGATTTGATATGACCTTGCCCTTGTAATCCGTACCTCTTAACGAGGCCATTATGCGGCATCCTTCAACTGTGCCGCTAACCAGTTTTGCTCGAACCGCATCGGGCTGATATAGCCCAATGTCGAATGAAGCCTTTTGTGGTTGTAGAACATCAACCAATCA
>JBIIMQ010000112.1:0-6534 GCA_044337935.1 Candidatus Nitrotoga sp. | reverse complement strand
GCAAGATCAGCTTGTCGCAGATCTGTATGCCGACATCTCCGAATTAAACTATCCAGCGGGTAGTATTGATGAAATTCGTTTACACCACGTTTTTGAACACTTTCCACGCCAAATTGCATTGGCACTATTATGCCGATGGTGTGACTGGCTCCGTCCGGGGGGAACGCTACGAATTGAAACCCCGGATGTCATAGGGAGTGCATGGGCGTTAATTTCTCCTTTTTCAAGCAACCGCCTGAAGCAGCAAGTTATCAGACATCTGTTTGGTTCGCACGAAGCCGCTTGGGCTGCCCATTGGGATGGTTGGCACAAAGAAAGATTCAAGCACACCCTTACCATGCTGAATTTTACCAAGCAAACGTTCATTCGAAGCAAATGGGGAGCTTTGTACAACATTGAAGTATTGGCAACACGGGGGACATGCACTTTTAACCTGACGGATTATGAACGTATCGTTGAAAATCTCTTAAGAGAAAGCCTGATCACACACAAATCTGTACATTCGTCACATGATATCGCGGAATCCGAAATGGCAATGCTAGCGGTTTGGATGCGTGAATGGAAAGCAACCTATACAGGATCCCAATTTGAATCAAAATAATGTATCCCTACACAACAACGCCATGATTCAACCTGAAATTACAGTCGTCATTCCTGTTTATCGGGGCGCGTCGACATTACCAGAAGCATTGGATTCTGTTATTGACCAAAAAATTGGGAATATGGAAATTATTGTGTTGGATGACGGTTCGCCAGATGATTCCGGAAAGATTGCCGAGGCTTATTCAGCCAATCTTGATAATGTCGATTTACAAGTTTACCGGCACCCGAATCGCGGTTTGGCTGCCACGCTGAACCGTGGTATTGAGCTTGCTCAAGGAAACTATATATCACGTCAGGATCAGGACGATATCGTTTTGCCGGGAAGATTGGAAAAACAAAAAGCTTTTCTGGATGCGAATCCGACAGTGGCAATGGTGGGAACCTGGGCTGCAATCCACTCGGGAGATACCCCTACTCATCGATATCATCGCCATCCAACGTCACATGAATCATTACAGCTCGAGTTGCTATTCGATAATCCATTTGTTCATTCATCAATGATGATTCGAACAGATGTTCTGCGTGAAATTGGCGGTTATTGCGAAGATAAATCCCGGCAGCCCCCTGAAGACTATGAACTCTGGTCTAGAATCGCACGCCGATACCGAGTGGCGAACCTTCCTGAAGTTCTAACTGTTTATCGTGAAATGCCCGGAAGTATGTCGCGCACAGGAGAAAATCCATTCCTGAACAAAGTAATTCGCATATCAACAGAAAATCTATTGCATATACTTGCACCAAATTATTCCGCTGCCGATTGTGGCAAATTAGCGGAGCTGTACCATCACGGCGGCATGGATGAATTCAAATTTAGCCTGCCGAAGAAACAGGTTTACGAGATGCTCTCAACTGCCGCACAAATCATTGGCGGACCAAGGGAAGCTTGGTCAGATGAATTCTTATCAAGTTTTCATAGGATGCGCGCCCATCTTGACACCCGTTTTTTGCGTAGGAGAATTCCAAAAGTCTTCCTAAAGCCCGCCAGATGGTTGAAAAACCGCTTTATGAGAACAGGTTGATTATCATGGAAAACCAAGATCAGTCACAGATCCGTTTAACCACATTAATTGTTGGTGGTGGGGGATTCATTGGAAGTCACTTGGCCCATCATCTGGCTCGACAAGGAGAGCGTGAAGTGATCGTCACTGGGCGCAGCGCCATGCCACGATTCCCTTTGCCCAACAGCGTGTCATATGTTCAAGGTGATGCAGGAGATATAGCTTTTATTAGCGAATTGCTTGAAAAATGCGACGAAGTTATCGACTTGGCTTATGCCACAGTACCAAAGACAAGTTTTGATGATCCAGTCCATGATGTATTGGTAAACTTACCGTCATCCGTGGTTTTGCTACGCCAAGCCAGCCAACGTAAGTTGCGACGTTTTATGCTGGTTTCCTCGGGTGGTACGGTATACGGCAATGCAGATTACCTGCCCATTGACGAGAGACACCCTACAAACCCGGCGTCCCCTTATGGAATTACCAAGTTGGCTTTGGAAAAGTATGCCTTGATGTTTCAACGGTTGGAAGGATTGCCGGTGGTCATCGTACGCCCCGGCAATCCGTATGGCCCCAATCAGTTCGGCAAATTGGCGCAGGGGTTTGTAGGGGCTGCAATGTATGCAGCAATGAAAGGCGATCACATAACCGTCTTTGGTGAACAGGGAACCATTCGCGATTACATCCATGTCGACGACCTGTGTCGGGGAATTATCGCGGCAATGAATAAAGGCTTACCGGGGGATGTCTTCAATATCGGATCAGGCGTTGGATACAACAATCTTGAGCTTCTGGATGTCCTAAAGACAATAGTCGAACCGGACGGTTTTCAAGTTCGAATTGAGACACGCCCTGCGCGTCCCTTCGACGTTGCAACCAATGTACTCAGCACTGCCCGATTAACTTTCGCGTCCGGTTGGCAAGCAACGATCGATCTTGAAGCCGGCCTGCGCCAAACTTGGGACTGGGTTCGCTCTCGAGGTAAATACGAATGAAAATTTTGTGTTGCGTCGAGTTTTATCACCCCAGCGTGGGCGGCGCACAAGAAGTAGTTCGACAGTTGGCAGAGCGCCTTGCCGCACGCGGACATCATGTAACCGTAGCTACGACTCACTTCCCGCAACGAAAGAGCACTACTTGCAATGATGTTCACATCGAACAATTTGAAGTGAGCGGCAACCAAGTAAGCGGCATGAAGGGCGAGATTGCACGTTACCGCCGTTATTTAATCCAAGCTGACATCGATATTGTGTTTTTTTATGCAGCCCAACAATGGACCTTTGATGCGGCATGGGAGGTATTACCGCAAATCAAAGCGCGCAAAACCCTGGTACCCTGCGGGTACTCAGGCTTATACCTTAAAGCCTATGCAGATTATTTCCGCGCCCTACCCGGCATTCTCACGCAAATGGATGCAGTGATTTATCACGCCGAATCTTATCGCGACATCGACTTTGCCAAAAAATCAGGTCTGCAAAACTCAGTCGTAATACCCAACGGAGCAGCACTTGAAGAATTTAATCTGGAACGTGATGAGCAGTACAGAAATTCGTTGGGAGCTTCGGAAGAGACCCTGATTTTGCTGACCGTGGGTACCTTTACGGGTCTGAAGGGTCACCATGAGCTCGTCCGTGCATTCGCCCTGACAGACCTGGGCAATCGTCCAGCCCTGCTTATTCTGAATGGTAACCAGCCAACCCCAAGCAGCCGCAAGCTGTCCAGATTTCAGCGATATCTGCAACTCATTCGTGAATACGGGTTCGTCTACGCAACCAGGCACGCTGTGAAAATGATGCTTATTGCCTGTGGTTTTCGCGCGAACAGCTTGAATTCAATCAACACCTGGGTTGCACGTATCAATAGCGGTGCGCATGGGAACAAGCGGGTTCTTCAGGTAGATCTCAAAAGGCCGCAATTAATACAGGCTTACTTGCAGTCCGACCTTTTTGTCTTTGCTTCCAACATCGAATATTCCCCGTTGGTACTTTACGAAGCTTGCGCTGCGGGGCTTCCATTTTTGACAGTTCCGGTTGGTAATTCGCGCGAAATTGCAAAATGGACAGAAGGCGGCGTGGTCTGTGAAGCACCGGTCAATGCTCAAGGTTATACACACGTCGAACCTTCAGTTCTGGCCCGGGAAATAGAAAAACTGATTGCACATCCAACGCACTTGCACGCACTGGGATGCCAAGGCAAACTGGCCGCCGAACGCCGTTTCAATTGGGCCTGTCTGACCACCGAATACGAACACCTATTTCAACGCCTGGTAAAAAAAACATGTCTACTTTCAAATACAGCCAGATGTGAGAATTAATGAGCTATGTTCAAATACGCCTGGTCGGAGGACTCGGCAATCAAATGTTCCAATACGCTACAGCTCGGGCACTCTCCCTGCGTAGCGGTGCAAGTACCCAACTTGACTTATCCTGGTTCGGAACGGATCCTGAAAGGCAATATGCATTAGGACCATTTTCTATTAATGCTGATATTCTGAATCAACCACGTGAGCGCTATACTGCTCCGCAATTATTAACGCGAATAGCTCATCGCTTGAGCCTCACCAATATATCGAAAGATATTTCAACATTTAGAGAAGCCTCCTTTCGATATGACCCGCGTATCAATAAAGTGACCCCGCCCGTAATCCTCGACGGCTATTTTCAAAGCGAAAAATACTTCGCCCCATACCGTACTGATATTTCTGCCGAGTTTACCGTACAACAACCCCCAAGCATGGCTGCAAGTCACCTGCTTGATCAGATTGCCAATACCGATGCAATCTGTCTGCACTTCCGCCGTGGCGATTACATCAGCAATCCCAAAGCCAATGCCTATCATGGAACTTGTTCGCTGGAATATTACCAACGAGGTGTAGCCTTTGTGAGCAAGGAGTTGAAAAACCCTCACTGCTTTGTATTTTCTGATGACCCGGATTGGGTCAGGAAAAACTTCAAATCTGATTTACCTACCACAATGGTCGATATTCATCGACCCGAGCAAGCCCATGAAGATTTAAGGCTAATGACTGCATGCCAACATTATGTGATTGCTAATAGCTCATTAAGTTGGTGGGGCGCTTGGCTTGGCACACACATCGGGAAAAAAATTGTGGCGCCACTTCACTGGTTTAAAAACAGCACTAATGATACCAGCGACCTAATTCCACCCGAATGGCGCAGGCTGTAAAAATGGTCAATGACAACAAAAAACTCAGTTTCGCGGTACTTCTGTGCGTTAACCGTAACAGCCCCTGGTTAGCAGAAGCGATCAGAAGCATCTTGGAACAAGACGATCCTGATTTCGAATTCCTGATCGCTGCCAATGCCTGCCCCGACGAGCTATGGGAATACCTGCAATCCATCGCGGCCTCAGATGCGCGTATTCGCCTTATTCGTACCGAGATAGGACAACTCGCATTCAACCTGAATTTTTTGGCAAACCAGACACGCTGCGACTATCTGATGCGTATGGACGCGGACGACATTTCCGAACCGCACAGGCTGCGCACTTTGCGCCTTGCGCTGGCGCGGGAACCGGTCGACATATTGGGCTCTGCTGTAATTTTGATTAACGAAGAAGGCCATGAAATAGGCACCATGCGTCTGCCGGAAACATCAGATGCCATCAAGAACGCATTATTAACACGTACTGCTTTCTGCCATCCTGCCGTTGCGTTACGCCGCCAGTTTCTGCTCGAGATGCGCGGTTATCTGGGGGGCTTTGTCTCCGAAGACACAGATTTATGGCTGCGGGCACTGCGAAACAACGCAAGTATGCGAAACCTGCCGGTCGCATTGCTCCGTTATCGCACCCATAAGGATCAATCCATTGCTTCGCGCACAGGCTATGCAGAAGTGGCCGGTCACTGGCTGCGCGAACTACTGATTGCGCCAAATTGGTACACCATCCGCGGCTTCAGCTTGGCTCTGGCCAAGGCACTCCTTGCTCCAATCTTGCCCGGCATGCGCCGCTATCAAAAGCCAAAATAACGAAACCGGAATGACACAGCAGCCTAAACTAATTTTTTTAGTAACTGTGGACTGGTTCTTCTGTTCACATTTCCTCGGACGTGCAATCGCTGCACGCGAGGCAGGATATGATGTGCTGATCCTCACAAACGTTAAACATCACGGCGACACAATCCGCACAGCAGGGTTGCGTTTACTCCCCTTACCAATTAACCGTAGCAGCCTGAATCCCTTCGGCACGCTGCGTACATTAATGCACATCATGCGCGTATATCGTCGCGAGCAACCAGACTTGATCCACCATGTAGCACTCAAACCCATTTTGCTGGGCGGCCTAGCTGCCCGTATTACCGGCTGCCGCAAAGTCATCAATGCGGTCGTTGGCGGCGGGTATGCCTTCACCTCACCACACCCTACCGCACGCATAATTCGCCCGCTACTCACGCTGGGACTGCGGCTCTTACTCAACCCACCCGGCAGTCGAGTCGTTTTTGAAAACAGCGACGATATGGCCAACTTTTCCAGAAATAGACTAGTACATTCAACAGATACAGTACTAATACGCGGCTCCGGCGTCGACCCCGATCAATTTCAACTTCGCAACATAGCGGATGGCTTGCCGATGGTGGTACTTGTTGCCCGATTACTATGGGACAAAGGGATCGGCGAATTTGTCGAGGCTGCTCGGGCACTACGCCAGCGTGGCGTACAGGCACGTTTTATCGTCATTGGCGACATTGACCCGGATAACCGAGCCTGCATCGACTTTGCCACGCTCGAAGTCTGGAAAAAAGAGGGCGCAGTCGAACTATGGGGGTTCCGCGACGACATTCCACACATATTGGCTAGGGCCACTATTGCTTGCCTGCCTTCCTATCGCGAAGGCTTGCCAAAATTCTTACTAGAGGCCATGGCAGCCCAACTACCCTGCGTTACAACCGATGTGCCCGGCTGTCGCGAGGCCG
>JBIIMQ010000019.1:0-20713 GCA_044337935.1 Candidatus Nitrotoga sp. | reverse complement strand
GCAAAGAGCGCGAGCTATGGGGTGGCGAGGCGCATACCACCAACAACCGCATGGAACTGCTGGCGGCAATCCGCGCACTGGAGGCACTGAAGCGGCCATGCCGGGTGGTTCTACATACCGACTCAAAGTATGTGCAGCAAGGCATTAGTGTGTGGGTGCATAACTGGAAGCAACGTGGCTGGAAAACCACCGACCGAAAGCCGGTAAAAAACGAAGATTTGTGGCGTACGCTGGATGAGCTGGCGGGCAAACATCATATTCAGTGGGTATGGATAAAAGGACATGCCGGACATGATGGAAACGAGCGTGCCGATGAACTGGCCAACCGCGGAATTGAACAACTATTGAACGAAGGCATGCAATGAGACAAATTGTGTTGGATACCGAAACAACCGGCCTGGATCCCGGGAAAGGACATCGCATAATTGAGTTGGCGGCTATCGAATTATGTAACCGCAAAGTTTCCGATCGACGCTTTCACCGTTATCTCAACCCGGAACGTGAAATTGACGCGGGTGCGGCGGAAGTGCATGGCCTGACGTTGGAGCGTCTGCAGGACGAACCCAAATTTGCCGAGATTGCACCGGCACTGCTTGAGTTTATTCGCGGTGCGGAACTCATAATTCACAATGCGCCGTTCGATGTCGGATTTCTCAACAAGGAGCTGGAACTAAGCGGGCTGCCCGGGTTGCATCATTATTGTGCAAACATCATTGACACACTGAAGTTAGCCAAGGAACTGCATCCCGGCAAGAAAAACAATCTGAATGCCTTATGCGACCGCTATCAGATCGATAATTCTCACCGCACCTTGCACGGCGCATTATTGGATACCGAATTACTGGCCGAAGTTTATTTGTCCATGACGCGCGGACAGAAAAGCTTATTGGATGAAGGAAGCCGTGGACAGGAAGCAGAACCCGTCGTGGTTTTATCAGATTTGTCACATTTGAAACTGAATGTATTGCCTGCCAACAATGATGAGTTGACTCAGCATGCCCAGCAATTAAACGATATCGACAAAGCCAGCAAAGGCGCGTGCATTTGGAAACAGATGGAATTTTCCGAGGTGCAGTCGTGACATCTGATTGGGCAATATATTCAAACCGTCAAACCGCTTGAACAGCGTACGGCTCGCTAACTTGAAATGAGTGCCAATGTTGACGTGTTGATTATCGGTGCCGGCGCGGCTGGCATGATGTGCGCCATCGAAGCTGCGCGCCGGGGGCGTTCTGTGCAGTTGCTTGATCACTCCAAAAAACTCGCGGAGAAAATCCGTATCTCCGGTGGTGGCCGTTGCAATTTCACCAATTTGTACGCCAAGCCGGAAAATTATTTGTCCGGCAATCCCCATTTCTGTCGCTCGGCACTGGCACGCTACACTCCCCGGCATTTCATCACCTGGCTTGAACAGCATGGCATCGGTTATCACGAAAAGAAACTCGGCCAATTGTTTTGCGATGAAGGATCGGCGGCCATTATTACGATGCTAAAAAACGAGTGCGATGATGCGGGAGTGCGTTGGCTTATGCCTTGCGAAGTACAAAAGATTGAGCGCATCCCCCCGCTCACTTCGCAAACAGAAAAAGAGCCACGAATAAGCGGCGATACACACACGTCAACCGAACGATTTAGTTGCATAACCAGCCATGGCACGTTTCGCGCACAGTCCTTGGTAATTGCCAGTGGCGGCCTGTCCATTCCAAAAATTGGCGCCACTCCGTTTGGTTATCAAGTCGCCCAACAATTTGGCATTCTTGTGACAAAACTCAAACCGGGGCTGGTGCCATTAAGCTTTCATCCGGATGATTGGGCACCTTACGTTGATCTGGCCGGGATTTCCGTGGATGCGGCAGTGAGCTTCGAAAAACAAGTTTTTCGCGAAAATCTTCTGTTCACCCATCGCGGCCTCAGTGGCCCCGCCATCCTGCAAATCTCGTCCTACTGGCAACCGGGCCAGCCGCTGCACATTAATTTGCTACCGGATCATGACATACAGGAACTATTCGCACAGCATCGTAACAGTCGCATGTTGCTCAGCAATTTTTTTGCACAATACTTACCCAAGCGCTTTGTTGAAACCTGGTGCGCCCAATTAGCCGAAAATAATCTTTCAAGTAATGAGCCAATTAACCAATATTCGGGTAGAGAAATTGCTGCGCTTGCCTCCAAACTGCATGATTGGCGAATTACACCCAGCGGTACATTGGGCTATGCCAAGGCAGAAGTGACCTGCGGTGGTATAGATACCCATGCCCTATCGTCCAAAACAATGGAAGCCAATGAGGTGAACGGTCTGTATTTTATCGGGGAGGTAGTTGATGTCACCGGGCAACTGGGCGGCTACAATTTTCAGTGGGCATGGTCATCCGGGTATGCTGCTGGACAGTATTGTTAGGCTTTCCAAAGCATCCGGACTGACTTAAATTACGTATAGAGAATTCTAGAATAGAGTGCAATTTTGAGTAACGCATGTCAGGTGGGCAAAATGCGATAGCATCCATCTCTTTTGTTGCACTTCAAACTTGAACTCGCGTTTTATCGATTAATTTTTATTTCAATTATTAACCTGCGTGCGGTATCCGGTTTTATTCGATTGTGTTACCTCTTATTTAAAACTGGATACCCGTCCATTCAGATCAGAATGGTAGTTGCATGCCTGGATTGGCATCCAGCAACACGCGGCGGAAATCTTGCTGAATTCTGGATAATGCTTCCTCGTTATCCGCTTCAAAACGCAACACAATTACAGGCGTCGTATTGCTGGCCCGCATCAAACCAAAACCGTCGGCATATTCAACACGCAAGCCGTCTATGGTAATGACGTCCCGCACATCGGTAAATTTTGCCTCTTTCTGCAATTGTATAATCAGGGCATGACTCTCCCCCTCTTTCAGCTTAATTTGCAGCTCCGGGGTATTAACTGAATTGGGCAGATTATTCAGGGTAGCGTTTGCATCCGTTTGCTGGCTCAAGTATTCAAGCAGCCGTGCACCGGCGTACAAACCGTCATCAAAACCATACCATCGTTCCTTGAAAAATACATGGCCACTCATTTCACCCGCCAATAATGCACCGCACTCCTTCATTTTTGACTTGATAAAAGAATGGCCGGTTTTCCAGAGTGTAGGCTTGCCGCCATGCTGCGTAATCCAACCAAACAACTTGCGCGTGGATTTAACATCAAAAATAATTTCTGCACCGGGATTACGGCCCAGCACATCGGCAGCAAACAACATTAACTGCCTGTCCGGGAAAATGATGTTGCCATTTTTGGTAACCACGCCCAAACGGTCACCGTCGCCATCGAAAGCCAAGCCCAGTTCACTATCGTTGCTAGCGAGCGCATGAATCAGATCCTCCAGGTTTTCCGGTTGTGAAGGATCGGGATGATGATTGGGGAAGTTACCATCCACCTCGCAAAACAATTCCGTGACGGTGCAACCCAACTGGCGATACAACGTAGCGGCAAAATCTCCGGCCACACCATTGCCACAATCAACCGTAATCTTCATGGGACGTGCCAGTTTAATGTCGGAAACAATGCGTGCAATGTATACAGGGCCGATATCATATTGCGAATAGGTACCTGCACCATGAGTGAGATTATTTTGTTCAATGCGCGTGCGCAAAGCTTGTATGGTGTCACCGGAAAGCGTTTCACCGCCCAGCACCATTTTCAGCCCGTTGTAATCCGGAGGATTGTGGCTACCGGTAATCATGACCGCAGAATGCGTGTCCAAATGATAGGCTGCAAAATAAACCATGGGCGTGGCAACACGCCCAACATCAATAACATTAATGCCGCTCTTCTGAATACCGCGTGCCAAAGCAGCAATAAACTCCGTGCCGGACAGACGTCCGTCACGACCAATCGCAATCGTGTGCTGGCCGCGTGCCACAGCTTCTGAACCGATAGCATGGCCAATAACTTCGATAAGTTCCTTGGTCAGCGATTTGCCAACAATACCCCGAATGTCGTAGGCCTTGAAAATTTCTTTGGGTAAATTTTGCATGGTTTAACTCCGTCAATAGGATAGGAATGTACGCAGACTCTATCAAGGATCACGAAACAATGTGAGCGGGAAACCCGGCCCTGAAGAATCAAATTAAAGCACCTTGTGGCTTTCGCTTGACGCGAAATACTTAATGATGGCCTTTAGGCAACTCGCCCTTGAATTTGTACAGTGTACCGCAATAAGGACAGCGTGCTTCACCAACCTTATCCACGGGAATGGCCACTCTGGGATGGGCATTCCATAAACTCGTATTGGGCATGGGACAATATAGCGGCAAGTCTGCGGCGGTCACTTCTATGTAACGGAGCTTGGCATGTTCGGTTTGCATATAATTCCTTTTAAACGTGTGCCAACCAATCGGCATATTGCGGATTTTTTCCACTGACACAATCAAAAAACAATGCTTGCAGGCGTGTCGTAATCGGACCGCGCCGTCCATTGCCGATGATGCGATTATCCAGCTCACAAATCGGCGTGACTTCTGCCGCAGTCCCGGTAAAGAAAGCTTCGTCAGCGCAATATACCTCATCGCGTGTGATGCGTTTTTCAATCAGCTGAATACCCAGACCAGCAGCCAGCGTAATAATGGAATCACGCGTGATGCCTTCCAAACACGAAGTTAAATCGGGGGTATACAGCTTGCCTTTTTTCACAATAAAAATATTCTCGCCCGCTCCTTCCGCCACATAACCATCCACATCCAGCAGTAGTGCCTCGTCATAACCATCATGCGCCACTTCCTGATGCGCCAGAATGGAGTTGGTATAAGTACCGACGGATTTGGAACGGCACATATTGATATTTACATGATGGCGGGTAAAACTGGAAGTTTTAACACGGATACCCTTTTCCATTCCCTCCGCGCCAAGATACGCGCCCCACGGCCAAGCCGCAACAGCGACATGGGTGCTAATGGCAGTGGCAGCGATACCCATAGCCTCCGAGCCATAAAACACGATTGGCCGGATATAACAGGACTCCAAATTATTGGCGCGCACCACTTCGCATTGCGCTTCCATCAAAGTTTCTTTGTCGAATGGCATCTTCATCTTGAAGATATAAGCCGAATTAAACAAGCGATCCGTATGATCCTTAAGGCGGAAGATTGCAGTACCCTGAGTGGTCTTGTATGCACGCACACCTTCAAACACTCCCATGCCATAATGCAGCGTATGAGTCAGTACATGAGTTGTGGCATCTCGCCAAGGCACAAGTTTGCCGTCATACCAGATAAAACCATCGCGGTCAGCCATAGACATGGTTGAGTTTCCTATAAGAGTATTGCAAAAGCTATAATTCTAACGTTTTCCACTTACTTTATGAAGCAATTGTATTGTTTCTTGAAGACACAACCCGATTCTCGGGCGGCCTATTCGGCGTATGGAAATCCAATAAAACGGGCTTCCTGATAAGAAGCCCATGTCGTGTTTATTAAATCTGGAAAGATTCCGAAACGCATTAATGCGCGCGCTCTAGGGCATCAGTGGGATATTGGTAAGCGCAGTCGCTTCGGGCAGGCCGAACATAATATTCATATTTTGCACCGCTTGGCCAGCCGCACCTTTGACCAGATTATCGATGATTGACAATACAACGACCGTATTCCCCTGCTGCGGCCTGTGTACCGCGATACGACAGTAATTCGCCCCCCGCACGCTACGCGTTTCAGGATGGCTGCCGGCTGGCATTACGTCCACGAACGGCTCATTGACGTAGCGCTGCTCATACAGCGCCTGCAAATCGACTTCACGCTGAATACGTGCATACAGCGTGGCATGAATCCCGCGTATCATCGGCGTAAGGTGTGGCACAAAAGTCAGACCAACATCCTGCTGCGCAACTCGATTAAGTCCCTGACGAATTTCCGGCAAATGGCGATGGCCGGGCACGCCGTAAGCCTTGAAACTGTCCGCCGCCTCGGAAAACAGGATACCAACCTCCGCCTTGCGTCCCGCACCGGACACTCCAGATTTCGCGTCGGCAATCAAACTGTCGCAATCCACAACCCCCGCTTCCAGCAAGGGAATAAAACCCAGCTGCACGGACGTCGGGTAACAACCCGGATTAGCCACCAGCCGAGCATGTTTAATCTGCTCACGATTAATTTCCGGCAAACCGTATACTGCCTCGGAAATTAAATCCAGGCAGGCATGGCTCATTCCATACCACTTTTCCCACACACCCACATCCTGGATACGAAAATCTGCCGCCAGATCTATCACCCGCACCCCTGCATCAAGCAATGCACGAGCATGATGCATAGCAATGCCATTGGGTGTAGCAAAAAACACCAAATCACATTGCTCCAAATGTGCTTCATCCTGATGGGTAAAACACAAATCCACATGGCCACGCAAGCTGGGAAACAACTGGCTGACGTGCATGCCTTGTTCGGCGCGTGAAGTGATGGCATGCAATTTTACTTGCGGATGTTGCGCCAGCAACCGTATCAGTTCGACCCCTGTATAACCTGTGCCTCCAACAATACCAACTTTAATCACTACCTATGCCCCTATTAAACTTTACGTAATCCATGGGAGTTGACTCAATTACCCATCTATGAATTCCACCAACTGCACCCTACCCATTTTCGTAAGTGAAGAATTTAACTGCCTTATGCGTAGACTTATCTGTGCGAAATTCTCTGCTTAAGGATGATTGATAGTACAACAAAAATGAAAAGCCGCCCAAAGGCGGCTTTTCCAAGCACTCCAAAAACGCTTACCGTTTGGAGAATTGTTTGCGTCGACGCGCCTTGCGCAAACCAACTTTTTTACGCTCAACCTCACGCGCATCACGGGTAACCAATCCAGCCTTACTCAACATTGATTTCAGGCCAGCGTCATAATCTATCAGTGCCCGAGTAATACCATGACGAACCGCTCCGGCTTGACCAGACTCACCGCCTCCACACACATTTACCATGATGTCGAATTTGTTAAGCATGTCAGTCAACTCAAGCGGCTGCCGTACTACCATGCGGCCAGTCTCTCTCGAAAAAAACACATCAAGCGGCTTATCGTTTACCACGATATCTCCCTTGCCCGGCTTGATAAATACGCGAGCTACCGCGCTCTTGCGGCGACCGGTACCATAATTGTAAGTTGCACTCATAAATTAAGCTTTCAATAGATCAATCGGTTTAGGTTGCTGTGCCGCATGTGGATGTTCAGCACCGCCATAAATCTTGAGCTTGCGCAACATGGCATAACCCAACGGACCTTTTGGCAACATACCTTTAACTGCTTTCTGCAACACGCGGTCAGGATGCCGCTCCTGCAACTTGGTGAAATTGGTCGTGTAAATTCCACCCGGATAACCAGTATGGCGGTGATAAGCCTTGTCATTCGCCTTGTTACCGGTAACACGCAGCTTGCCAGCATTGACCACGACGATAAAATCGCCCGTATCCACGTGTGGCGTGTATATAGCCTTATGTTTTCCGCGCAAACGGGCTGCAATTTGACTAGCTAAACGACCTAAAACTTTGTCGGCAGCATCTACCAAATACCAGTCATGCTGGACTTCATGGGGCTTAGCTGAGAATGTTTTCATGACACTTCCTAAAACAAAATTAGTAAACTTCTAAGGGCGCGGATTCTATGCTAAAAATCCACCTTCTGTCAAACAAATTCAACGCTTCCTTCTGAATCAAAGGGCATTGCAACAAATCAGAGCGGTTTCTCCGAAAATTTATTTAACTGCCAACTCAAACCTAATTCAGATACATCGTTAATCGACCAAAGAACCATTAACCCAGCCCCTTTAACTGTATTTCTACGTCTTACTAGCTAGCTAGCAACCAAATCAAGGTCAAGCTGGCTGACGTCGTCATCCGCGGTTACTTTGCCCTTTTCACGCGCCGCTTCAATTTCATCGAGATACTCAGAAGTGATATCCCCGGTAATATAATTCCCGTCAAAACATGAAGCATCAAAATACAAAATTTCCGGATTCGTCTTGCGCACTGCCGCTTTTAAATCATCAATATCCTGATAAATCAATTTGTCCGCACCAATCTCACGGCAAATTTCTTCATCAGTGCGACCGGTCGCAATCAACTCTTTGCGGCTCGGCATATCGATACCATAAACATTAGGGAAACGCACCGGAGGCGCGGCAGACGCAAAATACACCTTGCGCGCCCCGGCATCGCGCGCCATCTGCACAATTTCCCGGCTGGTGGTACCACGTACGATGGAATCGTCCACCAGCAGGACATTTTTATCCTTAAACTCCACACTAATTGCGTTCAATTTCTGGCGTACCGATTTCTTCCGCATTGCCTGCCCCGGCATAATAAAGGTACGTCCTATATAACGGTTCTTGACAAAACCTTCACGGAAAGAAAGCCCCAGACGGGTGGCCAATTGCAAAGCGCTGGGACGACTGGAATCTGGAATGGGAATAACCACGTCAATATCGTGTTGCTGCCATTCACGAGTAATCTTGTCGGCCAGATTTTCACCCATATTCAAACGTGTCTCGTATACCGAAACACCATTAATCACCGAATCCGGGCGCGCCAAATAAACATATTCAAAGATACACGGATTAAGCGTGGAATTTCCCGCATATTGATAGCTATGAAAATTCCCATCAAAATCAATAAAGACCGATTCGCCCGGCGCAATGTCGCGCAAAAACTTGAAACCCAGCGTATCCAGTGCCACGCTCTCCGAAGCAATCAAATATTCCGTACCATTTTCAGTTTGATGACTACCCAACACCAGCGGCCGAATACCATAAGCATCGCGGAACGCCAGCAGACCGTAACCCGCAATCATCGCCACCACAGCATAGGCACCGCGGCAACGACGATGCACCCCGGATACAGCATCAAAAATATTTTGAATGTCCAGCCGGTAACGCATTGTTGAATTAGCTTGCAACTCGTGGGCAAGCACATTAAGCAACACTTCAGAATCGGAATTGGTGTTTACATGACGCCTATCTTCCAGAAACAATTCCTGCTGCAATTGTTCGGTATTGGTCAAATTACCATTATGCCCAAGTACAATACCGAAGGGCGAATTGACATAAAATGGTTGCGCTTCATTGTGATCGATGGCAGAACCCGCAGTAGGGTAGCGTACATGCGCGATACCCGCATTGCCGCGCAACGCCCGCATGTTACGCGTGCGGAACACATCTCGCACTAAACCGTTACCCTTGTGTAGATGAAAGGTATTCCCTTCTATAGTGGCAATACCGGCAGCATCCTGCCCGCGATGCTGTAATACCAACAGGCCATCATATAAAACCTGATTGGCCGGTGTTTGCGCGACAACCCCTAAAATGCCACACATGTTCTAATCCCAATATTCATTTTTTAAATCCGAAATGCACACGGCGCGCCACACTATCCGGCAACCAAACCAAACTGGTCAACGCCATACTTTCCAACGGCTTACTCAACATCGCCTCACGCCAAAACGGCTTTTTCGGCAAATCAGTCATCCCCGCCAACAGCACCAGAATCAATACCAGCAAGGCGCCGCGCAGTACGCCAAACAAACTGCCCAACAAACCGTCTATCCAACCGAGGCCGGTTAATTTAATTAATCTCGACAACAACCACACTACAACACTACAAACGATCAAGGTAACCACGAAAATCAGAACAAAAGCAGCCGCAACCCTGATCGCCTCCGCTCCCAGTCCTGCCGGCATTACCGCTGCCACATTAACTGCCTGCCAACGCGCCACAACGTAAGCAATCACCCAACCGAGTAATGACAGCAACTCATACACAAAACCGCGCCACAACCCCAACAACACCGACCATGCAGTGATAGCTATGACAGCATAATCAAACCATGTCATGCCTAATACGCCTGACTTACCGTTGATTTCAGTCCCTGCGCCTCCAGTTTTTTGTTCACACTATCGGCCGCCTCACGAGTGTCATACGGGCCGGCACGCACCCGTATCTTGCCGTCCACCTTCTCGGTATAGACTTTGATATTCTGATTGCTTAATTTTTTTTGCAATTGATGCGCGGTGTCGGCATTGGCAAATGCACCGACCTGCACCACAAAACCTGGTCGGGATGCGGGTCGCTTGTCTTCAGTAGACGTACCACTAACAGGTTTAGTTCCGGAACTAGCCGGAACAGGCTTGCTTTCAACAACCTGCGATGCTGTCGCCACCTGATCCGCAATAATAGGTGCGCTAACTGCCGCCGAAACAGCAACCGGCACCGATGATATATCCATTCCGGGTGCAAACTCACCTACCTTATTCTTGTCCGGAATACGCAACTCA
This sequence comes from Candidatus Nitrotoga sp., assembly GCA_044337935.1. Classification (GTDB taxonomy): domain Bacteria; phylum Pseudomonadota; class Gammaproteobacteria; order Burkholderiales; family Gallionellaceae; genus Nitrotoga. Next base: position 10,427 of record JBIIMQ010000019.1, on the reverse strand, counting down.
ATGCTCTGCCCCGCCAATTTGGGTTCACTATCCAACACCATCGGCAGCAACACCACAACCACGATGACGAGCGCCACCGCGCCAATCAACCGGCGCCTTGCCCGGCGCTTCAGATTGATTTCATCGTCCATGATTTGTTTTGCCATTATGTATCTCCGTGCAAATCTAGCATCGCGCAGACTGCGCACGCATTACATCTGCTACCGTATGGAATGAACCAAACGCGACAATTCTATCATTTTCAGCAGCCTCGTTGCAGGCATGCTGCAGTGCGTCGATTACCGTGACAAACGTCATCACCTCACCTTTTACCCCTTCGGTATCCAGCACTCCGGATAATTCCTTAGCGGTTGCACCGCGCGGCATGGCGATACCCGCAACCAGCCAGACATCAACCTGTTCCATGAGCGCACGCACAACACCGGCCATATCCTTATCTTTAAGCATAGCGAACACTGCATAAGTTTTACGGCAGGGCGGTAAGGAAACCAAATTTTGCGCCAGCGAACGCGCCGCCTGGGGATTATGTGCCACATCCAAAATCAGCATCGGCCTGCCGGGTATTATCTGAAAACGCCCTGGCAAAACCACCTCAACCAAACCGCGTCGCACTGCCGCCGCACTCACCGGCAGTTTGTTCTTCAGCGCATCCAGCGCCGCTAATACGGTGCTAGCGTTGTGCAGCTGAAATGCCCCACGCAAAGCAGGATAAGGCAAGGCACTGCGGGTACCGTCAACTCCGCGATAATTCCATTGTTGCGCACCTGCCGTAAATCCAAATTGCTCACCCAGACACCACAATTGAGCGCCGATATGCTGTGCCTGTGTACGAATTGCGGTAGGCACATCCATGTCGCCAAATATCGCCACTTGCCCGCTCCGAAATATTCCCGCTTTCTCGAACGCAATTTGTTCACGCGTATCGCCCAGGTATTCCATATGATCCATATCGATACTGGTAACCACCGCGCAATCATGATCAAACACATTAACCGCATCCAGCCGCCCGCCCAGACCAACTTCCAGTATCGCCACTTCTACTGCCTGGTTAATAAAACATTGCATCGCAGCCAATGTGCCAAATTCGAAATAGGTTAATGAAATTTCTGTCAATTCATCCTGATCCCGCAAACTGACATCCCTTCCTTGCGAAGAGAAGCCTGCACGCGCCCGTTCTACCTGTTCAAATGCCGAGCACAACATCGCATCACTGGCCTGCCACTGACCAATGCGAACACGTTCGTTATAATCCAGCAAATGGGGCGAGGTGTAGCAACCAACGCGATAACCCGCCGCATGCAAAATACTTTCCAGCATGGCACACACCGAGCCCTTGCCATTGGTACCGCCGACAACAATCACCGGAAACGTTGGATTGAGTCCCAACCGCTGCTTAACTTTTGCGACTCGCTCAAGACCCAGCTCAATGACCTTGGGATGCCCGGTCTCCAGGTAGGCCAGCCAATCGCTCAATGCACGATACTCACCTGACATAGCAACCCACCTTTTGGATTTTTGCGGACTTACGCAACGAATTTCTTATTCCAATAACATACATCATGAAAAATTCAGCCTCAGGATGAACAACTCACCACAACATGACGCGCCCACTCCGGCGCCGGTGCCGCGTAATCTTCCATCTCCATCTGCTCATCAAATGGCCGTTCGAGCAATGCCAGTAAACAGTTCACCTCTGAAAAATCATGCTCCCGCTCAGCCATGGCAATCGCACTTTGCGCCATGGAATTACGCAATATATATTTTGGATTGACCTGATCCATACGAGCCTTTCGCTCCTCGTCTGTTCCCGGCTCACTTTGCAAGCGTACGCGATAATTTTCAGCCCAAACATCAAACGTGGACCGATCAATGAACTGATCACGCAACTCGCTATTTTTTTCATCCGGTGCAACTTTAAACCGACCCAAACTGCGAAACAGATTGGTGTAATCAAGCTGGCTTGCACGCATCATGTCCAATAATGACGTAACCAGAGCAGCATCTTCTTTGATAACGCTGGACAACCCCAGCTTCTTGCCCATCAATTCGGTGTAGTACCTGAAGAATGCCGACTCATAATTCCCCAAAGCCTCTTGCGCCTCTTCCACCTCAATAATGGGCGTCAACGCCTGTGCCAAACAAGCCAGATTCCACAGGCCGATTTGCGGCTGCCGATCAAACGCATAGCGCCCGCCATGGTCGGAATGATTACAAATAAAACCCGGATCATAGGTTTCCATAAAGCCAAACGGCCCATAATCAAAAGTTAACCCGAGGATCGACATATTGTCCGTATTCATCACTCCGTGCGCAAAACCGACCGCTTGCCATTTAGCTATCAAATTTGCAGTGCGCATAATCACCTCGTTTAAAAAACGTAGGTATTTATCCGGAGCGCCACTAATCTCCGGAAAATGCTTGGCGATTACATAATCGGCAAGCGTGGCAATCGGTTCGTGCTGCCCCCTGTATGCGAAAACCTCGAACGAACCGAAACGCACATGCGAAGGGGATAATCGGGTTACCACAGCAGCGCTTTCAATGGTCTCGCGATATACCTCCGCGTCACTACCCACAATGCACAACGCGCGCGAAGTGGGAATACCCAAACTATGCATCGCTTCCGAACACAGGTATTCACGAATACTGGACCGCAACACGGCACGCCCGTCGCCCTCGCGCGAATACGGAGTGATACCGGCCCCTTTTAATTGAATATCCCAATACTCTCCGGCACTGTTTTTTATTTCACCCAACAAAATTGCGCGACCATCTCCCAGTTGCGGCACAAAATAGCCAAACTGATGGCCGGCATAGAGCATCGACAACGGTTCACTGCCGGGCAAAAGACGATTGCCAATAAAATACTCGGGGAAATCCGCGCGCTCAACTTCGGCTACATCCAGATTGAGCAGTTCAGCGGCACGGGCGTTAAAACTCACCAAATAAGAATTGGGCAAAGGCGTGGGATTCAAGCGGCTATGAAACACATCTGGCAGCCGGGAAAACGTATTATCAAAATTCAGTTGGTCAAGTTTTTTCATAGTGATACTTTAAATCCGGGCAAGTAAAATCCAATACAAGGGAAACCAAATACAACGACACCATGCCGCCCATAACATCCGTCACCGCCGCCGTGCTGCACGCTTGCGCCATTCCCACACCACAATCGCATACCACAGCATACGCACGCCTACATAGCCAATAACCGCAAAACTTAACGCCATCAGCGGCAAACCTACCGAGAGAGGTTTACCCAATGACACAAGCCAATTCAACATGACGGAAGGCCAGTTCACCCAGGTCATTTCCGGCAGGGAAAGATCAACCGATGACCGTCCATTATTTTGCCCGGTAACGAACACGCCCAGCTCATATGCCAGCGCATAGAGCGGCACGATGGTAAACGGGTTGGTATACAGTGTGGTGGCGACAGCGACCGGCAAATTAACGCGAAACAGTACCGCCAGCAATGTTGCACCTATCATTTGCAGCGGCCCGGGAATCAGCCCGGTGAAAAGACCGACGGCTACCCCGCCCGATACTGAATGACGGTTAAGATGCCACAGGTTGGGATGGTGCAACCAACCGCCAAACCAACGCGCCCAACGGCTTTGTTTAAATGTTTCATGGCTCGGCAGGAATTTTCTGAAATATTTTTTCGGCACGGGCATTCGTTGAATAAGGCAAAATCAATACTCGGTAGACATTACCGGGCAAAATCAGGATGGTAGATTACCTGATTTTATTGAATATGCCAGCCCTCTTTGGGAAATAACGCGTATGAGCCATGCAACATCCGATCCAACTGACATGCACGGCCTGACGCAGGCCGAAGCACACCGACGCCTGCACACTGAAGGGATGAACGAATTGCCCGCAGCCGGCAGCCGCGATATCTCGGCAATTGCGCTGGAAGTGGTACGGGAACCTATGTTCCTGCTGTTGCTGGTGGCCGGAGTGATTTATCTGCTGCTGGGTGAAATCAGCGATGCGCTGATGTTACTTGGTTTTGTGTGCGCTGTGATGGGTATCACCATTTATCAGGAACACAAAACAGAACGGGTGCTGGAAGCATTGCGCGGTATCAGCAGCCCGCGCGCGTTGGTGGTGCGTGAAGGTGTTGCGCAACGCATCGCCGGGCAAAAAGTAGTACGCGGCGACATCCTAATTCTGTCCGAAGGTGACCGGGTGCCTGCGGACGCTGCGCTGATTTCCTGCAATAATTTCGCGACAGATGAATCGATGCTCACTGGTGAATCGGTACCGGTACACAAAATCGGCCAACCTGATGCCCGCCCACTGTGCCCACCCGGTGGCGATGGCTTGCCGTTTGTTTACTCCGGCACGCTGGTGGTGCAGGGGCACGGTACCGCGCGCGTACTGGCCACCGGATCGCACACTGAACTTGGCAAAATCGGCAAAGCATTGCAGGTTTTGAACATCGAAACCACCCCATTACAAAAAGAGATCAACCAACTGGTGCGCAACCTCGCCCTTATCGGCGCCTCTTTAAGTTTGCTGCTGGTAATGATCTATGGCCTGAGCCGCAGTGATTGGCTGCACGGATTTCTGGCCGGCGTCACACTGGCGATGTCGATTCTACCGGAGGAATACCCATTTGTGCTGATCGTGTTCATGGCGATGGGCGCGTGGCGCATTTCGCAACATCAGGTACTCACCCGCCGCATCCCCGCAGTGGAAACATTGGGGTCGGCCACTGTACTGTGTGTAGACAAAACCGGCACGCTCACGCTCAATCAAATGACCGTACAGCAATTAATCGTCAGCGATGCATCTTTCGACGTGGCTGCATCGCACGCATCACTACCCGAGACATTTCATGAGCTGGTCGAGTTCAGCATTCTGGCAAGCAAAAGCGATCCCTTTGATCCGATGGAAAAAGCCATTCACTCACTCGGCAAATATTACCTGGCCGACACAGAGCACCTGCACCATGACTGGGCACTGGTACGTGAATATTCATTGTCACCGGATTTACTTGCGCTCTCTCACGTATGGCAGGCAAATGATCGCCATGAATACGTGGTGGCGACCAAAGGCGCACCGGAAGCAGTGGCCGACTTATGCCATCTGGATGCCCGTCAATCATCCGCTCTTGCGATCCAGGTAAATGAACTTGCCGCACAAGGCATGCGCGTATTGGGAGTAGCCAAGGCCAGCTATCACGGCCGTGAATGGCCGGGTGTCCAGCATGATTTCGAATTTGAATTTGTCGGCCTGATCGGCCTGGCTGATCCGGTTCGCCCCACCGTGACAGCAGCGCTCAGGGAATGCACTGCAGCAGGCATCCGGGTAGTGATGATTACCGGCGATTATCCCGCCACCGCCGCCGCAATTGCCCGGAAAATCGGCCTGCCCGGCAACCACGACAACATCATTACCGGCATGGAACTGAATCAAATGGATGAGGCAACATTGCGCGAACGCATTCGCCACAACAACATTTTCGCACGCATGGTGCCGGAACAAAAACTACGACTGGTGAACGCGCTCAAAGCTAACGGCGACATCGTGGCGATGACCGGCGACGGGGTAAACGATGCCCCCGCATTGAAAGCGGCGCACATCGGCATCGCCATGGGAGGGCGCGGTACCGATGTAGCGCGCGAAGCAGCCGCACTGGTACTGTTGGATGATGATTTCGCTTCAATCGTGCGTGCCATACGTATCGGACGCAGCATTTTCGATAACCTGCGCAAAGCCATGGCTTATATTCTTGCGGTACACATCCCTATCGCCGGTTTATCGCTAATCCCCCTGTTACTGGGTTGGCCAACGGTGTTTGCTCCGGTTCATATCGTATTTCTGGAAATGATCATCAACCCGGCCTGCTCCATCGCCTTTGAAGCAGAACCGGCAGAACGGAATGTCATGCACCGCCCGCCGCGCAGCTCACAAGAGCCGCTATTCGGCAAACGCATCATCCTGCTCAGCCTGTTACAGGGTACATTGTTACTGCTAACCACACTCGCAGTACTGGGCTACGCGCAGCATCACGGCACGACAGCAGATGAAGCTCGCACACTGACTTTTTCAACGCTGGTCATCGGGAATCTTGGGCTGATTTTAGTCAACCGTTCCTGGCAACTTAATTTCTTCAGCTCGCTCAACAGTCGAAATTCTGCACTATGGTGGGTAACAGGAGGGGCACTGTGTTTCCTTCTGCTGGCGCTGCACCTGCCTTTTTTAAGCGAAATATTCCACTTCGCTCCCCTAACCCCCTATCAACTCGCGCTAAGTTTCGCTGCCGGTCTGTGCAGCGTGCTTTGGTTTGAATTGCTCAAGTTCATTCGGCGTCGCTAAGCACGCCATGCATTTTGCCGTTTTATTTTTTGCATTTGGCGTATGGCTGTTGCAACAACAGGCCGTGCTTCCCGACCTCGCCTGGAGCGGGTTGATTTTATTGTTTGGCACTGTTCTGATATTACCGCGCAGCTCTCTTTTGCGGCGCAAAACGTATCCCCTGTTTCTTGCAGCATTTGCCTGCACCTTTGGTTTTTTCTACGCGGCATTTTTTGCGCAGCAACGTTTATCCGACGCTCTACCTGCCGAATGGCAAGGCAAAGACATCCAAATCATCGGCGTGGTAGGAAAACTCCCCGTACGGAATGAACACGGACTTCGTTTTGTCTTCGATGTGGAACAGATACTCACCCCCAAGGCCATTGTCCCGCCACACATCCTGCTTGCCAGTTACGCTGGTGCACAAGAAGAACCTCTCGATATTCATGCTGGAGAACGCTGGCGCTTCACAGTGCGCTTAAAGCAACCGCACGGCAGTAGCAATCCGCACGATTTTGATTTTGAAGCATGGATGCTGGAAAACAAGCTGCGCGCCAACGGTTATATTCATCAGGCACAAGATAATTTACGGCTGGATGCGCTGGTTCAATCACCCGATTACACCATCCAGAGCCTGCGCGAACAAGTGCGCACCCGTATTCAAACAACATTAAACCCCTTTCCCGATCAACTTCATCCCGCGCAAGCCTCACACACCGAAGATGGGAAACAGGTTCGCGATAATACTGAAGTGAAAGTTGTCGAAAAAAATAATTACATCGGCGTATTGACCGCACTTGCCATCGGCGACCAGACCGGCATACCGGCAACCCAGTGGCAAGTTTTCACGCGCACCGGCGTAAATCATTTGATGAGTATTTCCGGCTTGCACATCACCATGTTGTCAGGGCTGGCATTTGCTGCCAGCTACTGGCTATGGCGGCGCAGTGCGCGCCTCACCCGTGCGCTACCGGCCCGCAAAGCTGCCGCACTCTTCGGTTTACTGGTAGCACTCGGTTACGCACTACTGGCGGGTTACGGGGTACCGGCGCAACGCACGGTATATATGCTGGCGACAATCGCTTCCGTTTTGTGGCTCTCGCGCACTGTCGCTCCGTCGCAAACACTGGCCGCCGCCTTGCTTGTCGTCTTGTTGCTGGATCCATGGGCAGTGCTGTCACCTGGATTCTGGCTTTCTTTCAGCGCAGTGGCATTAATTTTTTATGTCACGGCGCATCGGCTACGCCCTCCGCACTGGTTAATTACCTATAGTCGCGTTCAATGGGCCATGAGCATCGGACTGATTCCACCACTGTTGGCAATGTTCCAGCAAGTTTCACTGGTATCGCCTATCGCCAATGCTTTTGCCATTCCATTGGTCAGCTACGTGGTGGTACCGCTCACCCTGCTGGGCACTGTACTGCCCTTCGATTGGCTGCTTTGGCTAGCCCATGAAACCATGGGAATTTGCGGCACTCTGCTGGAATGGTTGAATAACCTGCCGGATGCAGTATGGACGCAGCACGCACCGCCCGCATGGAGCATCGCCATCGGCATATTGGGAGTGTTATGGATGCTATTACCGCGCGGATTTCCAGCACGCTGGCTGGGACTGATCGCCCTGCTGCCAATGTTTCTGGTGCTGCCCGAAGTCCCACCGGAAGGAACACTACGCCTGGTAATTTTCGATGTCGGACAAGGCTTGGCGGTAGCCGCACAGACGCACAGCCACGCGCTGCTGTATGACACCGGCCCCGAGTTTAACAGCGAAGCCAACAGCGGCAATCGCATCCTCATTCCGGCACTGCGCGGCATGGGCATTGCGCAACTCGACGGCCTGATTCTGACCCATGATGACAACGATCACACTGGCGGCGCATTATCTATTTTGCAGGGATTGCCGGTAAATTGGCTCTCATCTTCGCTCGCAACAAACCACCCCCTGTTGCAGCACGCTTCGAATACCCGGCGTTGCATGGATGGACAAAACTGGGACTGGGACGGAGTACGCTTTGAAGTATTACACCCGACAGCGGAAAGTTATTCCATAGAAAAAACCCGCGACAATAACCGCGGCTGCGTATTAAAAATCAGCACGGGCAAACACAGCGTACTGCTCGCCGCCGACATCGAAAAAGAATCCGAATGGCGATTACTGAAACAGCATGAGGGAAAGCTCCCATCTACGCTCTTGGTGGTGCCGCATCACGGCAGCAAGACCTCGTCGGTGAATACGTTCGTAACGACTACCCATCCGCGCTATGCCGTTTTCACCGTGGGTTACCGCAACCGCTTTGGCCATCCCCGGGAAGACGTAGTCGAGCGTTATCGAGCGATTGGCAGTGAGTTATTGCGCTCGGACAAGGACGGCGCAATTATGGTGGAAATGAATCCGCAGAATATTAGTGTGGAACGATATCGCAAAAGCCACGCGCGCTATTGGCAACAAACCATTGATGATGCACCTTAGAACAAAAAAAATGACATCGAATGCTTAACCTAAAAATCGTAGGGTAACGAATAATCTTCAAATTAAATCAAATCCGACCCTGAGGTCTCTCCCAGTTAAGAGTCTCGCCAAAATGATTTCAATGCTGTAGCCTGTTTTTTCTTATTTTCGAACTTCGAGACCTTATGAAGCCCAATATCGGTTACATAGGCTTGGGCGTGATGGGACATGCCTGTGCCAATAACTTGCTCAAAGCGAATTATCCGCTGTGGGTGTATGCACGTCGCTCCGAACAAATGCAACAATTGGTGCAGGCTGGCGCACAGCCATGTAACAGCCCGAAAATACTGGCAAAACATTGCGATCTGATCTTTACCAATGTCTCTGATACCGAAGATGTACGGGAAGTGATCCTCGGCGAACAGGGCATCATTCACGGCGCACAAACCGGCGGCACAGTAATCGACATGAGCACCATCTCACCGTCAGTCACCCGTCAAATAGCATCAGCGCTGGCGCAGAAAAAAATCAACATGCTTGATGCACCGGTTTCGGGTGGCAGCCAGGGAGCGATCGATGGGACGCTCTCCATCATGGTGGGTGGTAAGGCCGACGTATTCCAGCAAGCATTGGTTGTGCTGCAAGTGATGGGGAAAAACATTGTTCATATCGGTGATCATGGTGCTGGACAAGTGAGCAAAGCGTGCAATCAGGTTGTGATAACACAAACGCTTGCTGCGATTGCCGAAGCCTTTGCGCTGGCGGTTGCGTCCGGTGTGGACCCTGCAAAAGTAAAGCAAGCTTTGCTGGGAGGATCTGCAGGCAGCCGAATACTTGAAGTGCAGGGACAGCGCATGCTCACACATAATTTTACGCCTGGTTTCAAAGCCCGGCTACATCAGAAAGACCTGTGCATCGTGCGGAAATTTGCAGATGAATTGGCCATTGAATTGCCGGGCACCAAGATGGCAACTACTTATATCAATGCCCTTGTTGAGGCGGGAATGGGTGAAGAGGATTCATCTGCCATCGTTACTCTGCTTGAACAGAGGTTGGGTAAGAAATTTTAAATGTGTTTTGATGAGTCTTCCTACAGAATTATCCCTCTTCGTTGCATGGCGTTTACCCCTTCGGCACCGTACTCATAAAATGTGGATACTTACGAACATTCTCCAACAAGTTTGCTAGGTTCGGATACGCGTCCAGCGTGATGCGATTGCGGAACAAGGCCCAGTCGAGAAAACACGCAATACGCAATTCAGCATCGTTAAAGGGCGCCGTCGTTGAAAATGTCAACTTGTTCAAATCTGTCATTCCACTTTCCATGCGCGATTGTTGGCGCGCGAGATAAGTACTGGTTTTGGGGGTAATATTTTCTTTCTCTAGATAAAACAGGTTGATAGCAGTATCCAATAAAGTATTCGCCGTACAGTAAATATTAAATTCATGCGTTTTTTTGAAAAAGGTTAGACCACTCTCTTCTCGAATAAATTTAAGAATGGCGCTGGAATCGGTGAGCATTTTTTCTACCCCTTTCTCTTGGTATTTCAGGAAAGGCAATTTCTGGGTAGGAGATAGTTTGGCACTGCCTACGGCGTCGGTTTCGACAAACGTAAACGGAAAGTCACTTTCCAGCAGAGCGATGCGACAATGGCGCACAAAGGGTGAGGTA
>JBIIMQ010000111.1:0-6676 GCA_044337935.1 Candidatus Nitrotoga sp. | reverse complement strand
CACAATATACTTCGCTTTTGATTACCGCATCATAAAGCTTTGCTATGAGCCAGTTTAGTTTCAATCCCTTTGAACACCTTTGGGTGTCAATAAGCTTGTACTCACCCGAATAAACTTGCCACCATATCTAACGAAACAGTGGAGTAGACACCGGATGTCTTTTTAATTTCATCAATAACAGTGAACTTGTTGTTTATTTTTTTTGTTGCCAAAATAAATGACCGGAACAAGTGTATTGCCAGACTTCTCAATTCCTTCTATTCTAGGTTCGCGCATGTTTACAAATTTTTCTTTAAGATCACTCACCGTTTTTCGGGTACTATCAGCATTTGCGGCAGTCATAAACAGCAGTGTTGCTAAAAATAGAATTGGTTTTTTCATGGAGCCCCTTGATTCTTACTATGTCAAAGTTAGGTTTGCTGCACATATTTCTCATGTTTTAGTTTGAGTAAGATTTGCTGTATGGCCTCGTCTACGCTAATGTTCGTAGTGTCAATAGTTAATTCCGGCTTCTCTGGGAGGTCATAAGGATCACTGATGCCGGTAAATTCTTTGACTATGCCGGCACGGGCTTTGGCGTATAGTCCTTTTCGATCTCGACCTTCACATATATGCAACGGTGTGGCTACATGGATTTCAAAAAAACCGCCTAGTGGTTCGATCATGGCGCGCACGTCTTGACGCGTGGTGTGATAGGGGGCAATCGGTGCGCAAATGGCAATGCCGTTGTTTTTGGTGATTTCAGAGGCCACAAAACCGATTCGCCGTACGTTGAGGTCACGATGTTCACGTGAGAAGCCTAACTCACTAGAAAGATGTTTGCGCACGATATCGCCATCCAGTAGCGTTACGTTTTTCTTTCCCATTTCCAGCAGCCTTATCATTAGCACTTTGGCTAAAGTTGATTTTCCGGCACCGGATAAACCTGTAAAGAATATTGTAAGCCCCTGTTTGTCCCGGGTGGGATGGGCTACACGTAATTCGTGCAATACTTCTGGAAAAGAAAACCATTCGGGAATTGATAGTCCTTCCACCAAGTGATGTTTCAATTCCAAATGAGTCAAGTTGGCGTTAAACGTGCCTTCATGTGCTTCTTCAATAGGAAGATGTTGTATCCGCTCTGTCACGTAAACCATTTGTGGAAATGGGATTAATTTTATGCCTATGGTGTTGCGTTTCTCCGAGCTGATGGGCGATCTGTATTCTTGAAACAAGTTTGCGTCGTGTGACTTCTTATTTCCTACGTATTCGTCGTCAATAATTAAATGAGAGCAACCATAGTTGCGCTGTACGATGCTTTTTAAAAATATTTCACGCAAGTTGGAGCTGCGAGGGTATAGAGGGAGCAATGATAATGCTGTGTTCGAGGCAGAAAAGCGGGGCATGATGGCTTGATAGCAGCGCATTAATGTGAAGTAATCGGGATGATTGGGTTCCATGTCGCCGATAATCGGGTGAATGAGCAAATTGGCTTCATAGGTTGTAGCGGAACGTAATAACAAATCATATTGGGCGCGGTGCAACGGCTGGCGTGTTTGAAAGGCAATGACACGATGCCAGCCGCGTTGAGCAAAAGATTCGCGCAATTCTTTCGGGGTGAGGTGGAGTGCCGGGTAGTCGTGGTGAGAAGGCAAAGATAACCCTTCAAGCTCCCCGGAAATGGCAAATTGGCCTTGTCGTTTTAAAAGATGAGCGACATCAGGATGAGCAGGGTCAGCAGAATTGAATAAAGCTTTCGCTTCCACTGTTCTGTCGGATTGCCAAAGCTCTGTCACTGTAATTACGGCCAGCATGACGCCTTCCGGATCACGTAAGGCAAGGCGGCTGCCCGGTGCCAGTTGTTGAGCAATTGAGTCCGGAACATCCAAAGTCACAGGCATGGGCCAAAATGTTCCATCGGCAAGGCACATATTGTCCAAGACGCTGTTATAGTCGGCTTGGTTCATGAAGCTGCGCAATGGAGAGAAGCCTCCGTTCAGTAGTAATTCCAGGTCGGACAGTTGTTGCTTGTTCAAATCCAGTGATGGGAAGTGCATTGCTTCGCGGCAAAGGGTTTTTGCACGTGACTGATCAACATTCAGATTGATCAGGTCACCGCCATAAGGCGGGATTAATTTATTTGTCATATTTGGCATGGTGACTGAAGGTGGTGAAGAATGTTTGAGTGAATCGGTCAATTTGATTTTCTGACAGGCAGTTAATACCGGCTGCCCCTTTTCTGCCTCCGCCTGTTTCAAATTGTCCGCATACTTTGTCGGCGCCGGTCTTTGTCGCTAATGGCGCCCGTACGCTAACGATGAATCCGCCGTTAGTACGTCTGGTTAATATGGCATGAGCTTTTAAAGGGGATGCTGTGGCCAGAAGATTCCCGAATACGCCCGAGATACGACGACTCCATGAGGCATCAGGTAGAACGTAAATTGCGCCAGCGCTGTTCTCAATGTTAGGTTTTAATTCTTTGACAAAAGTCATATCTTCGGTATAGCCATTCTTTAAAGTCTCAAAGGCCGATTCTTCATGGATAAAAGTAAACGGATCGCGATAATGATGCATGATTCGATAAAGTTCGGCCGGATGAAAATATAAATCTTGTACAGATTCACCATATGCATTGTAGTTGATGCATTCGCCTAATTCTTGCAGTGTAGCAAGTTGGGCAGGGGTAAGGTGTAAAGATTTGGATACGTGAATAGCGCTTTCATGCATGTTATCCCCAAATGCGGCGACTACGGCCCAGATTAAAAACTGGCCGTTTAAATAATTGTTAACCAGCAAACCGGTACAAATGTTTGGGTTGGTGTCGATGAAAGTGGCTAGATTGGGATGAGTGGGAATGTCGCCAGGAATGTGATGATCAAAGTATTGTATTTGTGCCCCGTGGTTCAGTGCCGTCTGTAGCGCTTCACTGTTTTTGTTCATGGCAATGTCAAGAATGGTGATTTGATCACCCGCTTGAGCCCGTACTTGAGCCAGTAGGGAAATATCCCGTTTTACGCCCGTAACGAGAATGCTGTTGGCCGGATGGGCAAGACGTAGTTGGTGCAAGGCACAAATACCATCCGCATCACCGTTAAATACGTCGTATATAGCCACAGTGTGTTCTATCGTTGTTTTTTTAGGGTGGATGAGGTTGAGCTGTATGGATCGGTGAGTTTCATAGTAATAGGAATAGTGTTGTATTTTCGGGCACGTGAATTTATGGGAAGCATGGGTTAAGTGGAAGATAGCTTGTTCTGTACCAATTGCGGCCTTGAAAGGGCGGGATTTTTTGCGAAATAGCCTTTAACACCACTGAGAATTGCGCGTGCCATTTTTTCCTGGTAGTCCTCGTCATTCAAGCGAAGCTCTTCACTGGGATTGCTAATGAAAGCGATTTCAATCAATACTGATGGAATATCCGGTGATTTAAGTACGGCGAAACCGGCTTGCTGAACAGTATTGCTATGCAATACATTGATGTTACTCATTTCGCTAAGGACGTATTTAGCCAACTTTAAGCTGTCGTCGATAGTGGCGGTTTGTGAAAGATCAAGCAGTGTACGTGCAAGATAGGGCTCTTTTTCGGCAAGATTCATGCCGCCAATTAAATCAGCCTCGTTTTCTTTCTTGGCCAGCCAGCGTGCGGTGGCACTGGTGGCGCCGCGTTCAGATAGGGCAAATATAGAGGAGCCGCGTGCATGCGGTTTAATGAAGGCATCGGCATGAATAGAGATAAATAAGTCGGCATGCACTTTGCGCGCTTTTTGTACGCGTCCGTTCAGGGGAATGAAATAATCGCCGTCGCGAATTAATACGCCATGCATACCGGTAGTTTCATCTACCAGTTCTTTCAGTTTGCGCGCAATAGCCAATGTGACATTCTTTTCGTAGGTGTCATTGTATCCCTTTGCGCCCGAGTCTTCTCCACCATGCCCTGCATCGATAGCGATAATGAGCGTGCGTGTGCTCATTCCGGTTCCAGGGCGGGGAGTAGATTTATCCGGCTTGGTCGCCGATTGTGGAATGTTCCGGGTGCTCGCCACGTTATTTTTTGTGGGAGTATTTTCTTGAGATAATCGATCCCGGGGCGCGGAGGATTCTGGAGTGCGTGTTGTTGGTTCTGCCTGCAATAGTGCCATCATTGGGTCAATAGGAACGGCGGGGTAGATATCAAGAATCAGGCGGTGGTTGAATTTTGCTACTGGCAACAGATTAAATAATTGCGGTTTAACTTGCGATTTTAAATCGAAAACTAGACGAACTATGCCAGGCTTGAAACGGGCCACGCGTACACTTTTGATGTAAGGATCGTCGCTGTGAATTTTACTGGCGAGCTCATTAAGCGGGCCGTTTATTTCGACATCGGTTAAATCAATTACCAGCCGGTCCGGATTTTTGATGGAAAACAGGTTGTAGCGGATTGGTTTGACTGATTCCAGCGTCAGGCGTGTATATTCAAGTGCAGGCCACACTCGTGCAGAGCTGACGGCGATAGCCGCCTGCGCATGTGGGATCCACAGCAAAAGGCAAAATGTGATTAATTTTACAGTGCTTCCAAGCATTCCCTGCCAGCCTGTGAAATTGCAAGAACTTCGATGTTACGACTGCTACATGTTGGTTCGGTGGATAATATTTCAAGCGTGATTTCAAGATCTGCTCGCGGTACGAGACCTTGTGCTTTTTCCGGCCATTCCACCAAACATACGTTCTGTCCGTTAAATTCATCGCGGAAGCCGGCAGCATCCCATTCATCCGCATCGTGGAAACGATATAAATCGAAGTGACACAAGTGTAACCCACCAGCCTGATACAGCTCAAGCAAAGTATAGGTCGGACTTTTTACCCGTCCGATATAGCCCATTGCATGCAGTAGTGCGCGTACCAGAGTGGTTTTGCCGACACCCAAATCGCCATGCAAATATATCACCATGCCGGGTTCTATTTGGGGAGCCAGTCGTGTTGCAAAAGCAACGGTGCTGACCTCATCGGCCAGCAGTAGATTTATTCGGTTATTATCCTGATTATGCAAATCGAGACACCTCAAATTGTGGATTACGCCGCACTGGCCATTAAAATAAAAGAATGGGGTAAAGAGCTTGGGTTTCAGGCGGTAGGTATTGCTGATGTCAATCTTCACGATGCCGAGGAACGCTTGCTGGAATGGCTTGCGCAAGGATTCCATGGCCAGATGGATTATATGGCAAAACATGGTGTTAAACGTAGCCGTCCGGCGGAATTAATTCCGGGTACGCTGCGAGTCATCTCTGTTCGGATGGATTACTTCCCGCCCGGAGTGAAAAATACTTGGGAGGTAGTGGGGGATGGTAATCGTGCTTTCATTTCACGCTATGCTTTAGGGCGTGATTATCACAAAGTTTTGCGCACCCGTTTGGGAAAACTGACCGAAAAAATTCGTAGCGAAGTAGGAAAGTTTGGGCATCGCGTCTTCACCGATAGCGCACCGGTAATGGAAGTGGAATTAGCGTATAAAGCCCGGCTGGGTTGGCGGGGTAAGCACACATTGCTGCTATCGCGCGACCATGGTTCATGGTTCTTTTTGGGTGAGATTTACACCGATTTGCTGCTTCCTATTGATGAACCGGAATCGGGTCATTGCGGTACTTGTATGGCCTGCATCAAAGTGTGCCCGACGCAGGCTATCGTTGCACCATATAAGCTGGATGCACGGCGCTGTATTTCCTACCTGACCATTGAGCTTAAAAGTAGTATTCCTGTTGAACTGCGCCCTCTGATCGGCAACCGTATTTATGGCTGCGATGATTGTCAAATGGTGTGTCCATGGAATCGGTTTGCACACAAAAGCCTCGAACCGGATTTCGCTGCGAGGCACGGGTTGGATAATGTTGCATTAACCGAATTATTTGGATGGGACGAGGAGATGTTTAAGCAGAAATTTTCCGGTAGTGCCATTTATCGTATCGGTCATGAGCAATGGCTACGCAATATCGCCGTGGCGTTGGGGAATGCGCCCAACAGTATTGAAGTATTGGTTGCGTTACAGGCGCGCGCCGAAGATGCGTCTCCGATGGTACGTGAGCATGTGGCGTGGGCGTTGGAACGGCAAAGAGGCGCGAATTAATGAAAAATATTTAACCGGATAATCGGAGTTTTAAAAAACTGAGGGGGTATTCCCCCCCATTTCTTTGTTGCAGTTGTTGCGTAACGGTTTCCGTATTTAATTTGGTTGTTACTGGGACAACACAAATGTCACCAACTTCTCAATATTTTCATCCGATACTCTGGGGGAATAGGGGGGCATAGTAATTCCGCCCGTTACGTCCGTCCAATTGCCTTTGCCGCCAGTTTTTACCTTCGCAATCAGGCGTGCTTTGGCATCAGGGTCTCCTTTGTAGCGGTTGCTCACATCGCGCCATGCGGGACCGACTAATTTGGTTTCGATTTTGTGGCAAGCCAAACAACCGCTTTTATTTGCCAACGCTAGGCCTTCTTCGCGATTTAACGCGCCACCCCCGTTGTCATTTTTCCCCGCAGGAGGAGTTCCCTTTTCTGGAGATGACGATGTAGCGGCGATAGGTTGTGGTGCGGTCCTTTCAGGCGCGGGTGACGAAATAACCGATGATGTCGGCGATGTTGTTTCCGGGGTTTTGTCTTTTGCAGGGGGGGGTATCGAAGGCTCGGCTGCGTTGGTGTCTTGCTTGGTTAATGGCGGTGACGC
>JBIIMQ010000110.1:0-6679 GCA_044337935.1 Candidatus Nitrotoga sp. | reverse complement strand
ACATACGTATGTGAAAGTAGGTCATCGTCAGACTCCCAATAAACAATAAAGCCCTCCATGTGAGGGCTTTTTGTTTACTACAATCTCATCTAAAACTCAGATCCACTTCTTCTTTTGAGAGTAGGGTAGATTTACGGTATCATCACATCCAATGATTAAATATATTTTTATTACCGGTGGCGTAGTGTCTTCTTTAGGTAAAGGCATTGCAGCGGCATCACTTGCAGCGATACTTGAATCGCGTGGACTCAAGGTGACATTACTCAAGCTTGATCCTTACATAAATGTTGATCCGGGTACTATGAGTCCTTTTCAGCATGGAGAGGTATTTGTTACTGAGGACGGTGCAGAAACTGATCTGGATTTAGGCCATTACGAACGATTCGTTTCAGCCAAGATGCGGAAAGCCAATAATTTTACAACTGGACAGATTTATGACAGCGTGATTCGAAAAGAGCGCCGTGGTGAATATCTTGGGAAAACAGTTCAGGTTATTCCACATATAACCAATGAAATTAATTGTTTCATTGAACGTGGTGCGGCAGCTTCATATGATGGTAACGCCGATGTGGCGATTGTTGAAATTGGTGGGACGGTAGGTGATATTGAATCGCTGCCTTTTTTGGAGGCTGTTCGGCAGATGGGGCTGCGGTATGGGCGTAATGATACAGCCTATGTACATTTGACTCTTGTGCCATATATTGCCAGTGCTGGTGAATTAAAAACCAAACCGACTCAGCACAGCGTGCAGAAGCTGCGTGAGATTGGTATTTTCCCAACGGCGTTGCTATGCCGTGCAGATCGTCCGATTCCTGATGAGGAACGTGCCAAGATTTCATTGTTTTCCAATGTGCGCAATGAAGCTGTGATTTCAATGTGGGATGTGGATAGCATCTATAAGGTTCCGCAGATGTTGCACGAGCAAGGTTTGGATCGTATCGTTTGCGAGCAACTGGGTTTATCCAATCTTCCTCCTGCTGATTTGTCAGTCTGGGCTAAGCTTATTAATGCATTGGAACATCCGCAATATGAAGTTACTATTGGCATGGTCGGTAAATATGTTGAATTGACTGAATCATATAAGTCTCTTATTGAGGCTTTGCGCCATGCGGGAATTCATACGTCTACGCGTGTCAATATTGAATATATAGATTCGGAAGTTCTTGAGAGTGGCGGCACTGATGGCTTGAAGAACCTGGATGCAATTTTGGTTCCGGGTGGATTTGGCAAGCGTGGTACCGAGGGAAAGATTGCCGCTATATGCTATGCACGTGAAAATAAAGTACCCTATCTTGGCATTTGTTTGGGTATGCAACTTGCCGTTATTGAATATGCGCGCCATGTGGCAGGCATGGCGGATGCAAACAGTACAGAGTTTAATCTGGATACAGAACATCCGGTTGTGGCGCTTATTACCGAGTGGCGTGATAGCGATGGCAAGGTCGAGATTCGCAGTACGGATTCCGACCTTGGCGGCACAATGCGCTTGGGTGCGCAACGCTGCCCGATTAAGCGCGATACCTTGGCTGCGACTATCTATGGCGCCGAAGTTAATGAACGCCACCGTCATCGCTATGAAGTTAATAATTACTATGCACCCGCACTTGAGAAGGTCGGCATGGTGATTTCCGCACGTACACCGAGTGAGTCTTTACCGGAGATTATGGAGTTGTCACAAACTATTCATCCGTGGTTCATTGGCGTACAGTTCCATCCCGAATTTACATCTACGCCGCGTGAAGGGCACCCGCTATTTAAAGCTTTTGTTGAAGCGGCTATTAAATGCCATCAGCTGTCGCATTCTGCAACACAATAATTACTACTATGAAACTATGTAATTTTGAAGTCGGTCTGAACAAACCTTTATTTCTGATTGCAGGACCTTGTGTAATCGAGTCTGAGCAATTGGCGTTGGATACAGCGGGACAAATCAAGGAGATTTGCCTGAAGCTGGGCGTTCCGTTTATATATAAATCATCTTACGATAAGGCTAATCGTAGCTCTGGAAAATCTTTTCGCGGCTTTGGAATGGACGCCGGTTTGAAGATTCTGGATAAGGTGAAGACTCAAATTGGTGTGCCGGTGTTAACCGATGTACATAGCATTGAGGAAATAACACCGGTTGCCGCAGTAGTGGATATTTTGCAAACACCTGCTTTTTTATGCCGTCAGACCGATTTTATTCATGCGGTAGCAAGTGCTGGACGTCCGGTAAATATTAAAAAAGGGCAATTTCTTTCGCCGTGGGATATGCAAAATGTGGTATTAAAGGCACGCGATGCTAGTGGTTTAGACAACATTATGGTGTGTGAGCGTGGCGCATCGTTTGGTTACAATAATTTGGTGTCGGATATGCGCTCCTTGGCGGTAATGCGTGGCACCGGTTGTCCGGTTGTATTTGATGCCACGCATTCGGTGCAGTTGCCGGGTGGTCAAGGTACAGCAAGTGGCGGGCAGCGTGAGTTTGTGCCGGTGTTGGCGCGGGCCGCAGTAGCAGTGGGAGTCTCTGGTGTGTTTATGGAAACGCATCCTAATCCGGCTCAGGCATTATCGGATGGGCCGAATGCTTTTCCGCTGGGACACTTGGAGGCGCTGTTGCAGATGTTGAAAATTTTGGATGAGGCGGTTAAGGAACATGGTTTGATTGAGGAAAATGTAGATCTGAGTAATCTATTGCGAATGAAGGACTGACTGATGAGTGCAATCGTAGATGTTGTAGCGCGTGAAATTCTGGATTCTCGTGGTAATCCCACGGTAGAGGCTGATGTGTTATTGGAATCAGGAGTTATGGGACGTGCTGCGGTTCCATCCGGAGCGTCCACCGGAGATAAAGAGGCTATTGAACTTCGTGATGGCGATAAGCAGCGATACTATGGCAAGGGTGTGTTGAAAGCGGTAGAAAATATTAATACTGAAATCGCTGAATCTATTATTGGTTTGGACGCCGCCGAGCAAGCATTTATTGATCAGACAATGATTGATCTTGACGGCACAGAAAATAAATCTCGTCTTGGCGCCAATGCCATTCTGGCAGTATCTATGGCTGTGGCGAAAGCTGCAGCGGAAGAATCCGGTTTGCCGTTGTATCGTTATTTGGGTGGTGCGGCGCGGATGGGAATGCCTGTACCCATGATGAATATCATCAATGGTGGTGCACATGCTAACAACAACATTGATATGCAGGAATTTATGATTATCCCGGTTGGTGCGGCCAGTTTTCGCGAGGCATTACGTTGCGGAGCAGAGATATTTCATGCGTTAAAGGGGTTGATTAACGATAAGGGAATGCCCACAACTGTCGGTGATGAAGGTGGCTTTGCCCCCAATTTGCCGAGTAATGAAGCTGCATTGCAATTGATTATCGAAGGCATAGAGGCTGCAGGTTATGTGCCAGGTATGGATGTTGCTATCGGCGTGGATTGTGCGAGTTCCGAGTTTTACAAGGATGGCTTGTATCATCTGGAATCAGAAGGTATCAAGCTAACATCGGCACAGTTTGTTGATTATCTTGCTAATTGGGCTGACAAATATCCGTTAATAAGTATAGAAGATGGTATGAGTGAGCATGACTGGGCGGGTTGGAAGTTGCTGACCCAGCGGTTGGGTAAAAATGTGCAATTAGTAGGAGATGATGTTTTTGTAACGAATACCAAGATTTTGCACGAAGGAATTCGTCAGGGCTTGGCTAACTCTATTTTGATTAAGATAAACCAGATTGGTACGCTGACTGAAACGTTCGCGGCCATCGAGATGGCCAAGCGCGCGGGCTATACTGCGGTAATTTCGCATCGTTCCGGTGAGACTGAAGACACCATGATTGCGGATATTGCTGTGGGTGCCAATGCGCTACAAATAAAAACCGGGTCGTTGTCACGCTCTGACCGCATGGCGAAATACAACCAATTGCTTCGAATTGAAGAAGACATGGGCGACTGTGCGTATTATCCCGGACGGGATGCGTATCATCAATTGGCATAGCTGTGCGTTGGAGCATGGCTTGATACAGATGCGTTTCTCGGTCTCGCTTATTCTGATATCACTGCTGCTGTTATTGCAGTATCCGCTGTGGTTTGGTAAGGGCGGTTGGTTGAAAGTTTGGGATTTTGATCGCCAAGTTGAAGAACAGAGGCATATCAATCAAAAAACTCTAATGCGTAATGCGGTGCTGGATGCCGAAGTGCGTGATCTTAAGCAGGGAACCGATGCCATTGAAGAGCGTGCTCGTAGTGAGTTGGGCATGGTTAAACGGCACGAGATGTTTTTTCAGATAGTCGGTGATCAAGCATTGCTGCCTGCGTCAGCAGTACTCGATGACAATGCGGCTAATGGTGTGCGTTCTAAACATAAATAACGATACTTAATAAAATAAGCTTTTTGCCAGTGAAATGGCAGAGTGTTGTTGGATATTTGTTTGGCGGGAAATCTGAGTTGGTAAGTTTGGTGGTATGGATTTTTGTTCCACACAGGTTTTAATCCTGTATTCGGTTTCTTTGTCGATGTTCTGTGGACGATTCATCGCCTGAATAGGGATAACGTACATGGCCAAAGCGAATCAGAAAGACAGCAAGCGTCAGCATCAGGATTGAACCGGTAATTGCGAGCATGCGCCAGTCATCCATGGCTTTCATGTCCAGTATCAGGTAGCGCGCGAGTGCCACCATGCCGATGTAAAGTGGGAAGCGCACCGGTAGCTTACCCGAGTTGTAATACAGTCCGACCATGGCGAGTACTTCCAGATAGAGGAAAAGTAGTAGCAGATCTGTAAGTGTTACTTGTGCCGCTCGTACCATGGTCATGGTCTCGCTGGCCATGGCAAATACTGTTGCAATGGCAATGACTAGCAGGCCGATATGTTCGACCAGCGCAAGAATTCGCTTGTTAAATTGTTTAATGGTTATTTTTTTCAATCCGTTAGCACCTTGATTGCATAAATACGGGGTTGGGGACGAAACTAATGAAGCTATGCGTTCATTAATTGCCGTAAAGCATCATGATATTTCTCTGCGGTTTTTTCGATCACGTCGGCGGGAATTTTGGGTGCCGGGAGCTGCTTGTTCCACCCTGAAGCTTCCAGCCAGTCACGCACGAATTGTTTGTCAAAGCTGGGCGGGTTGCTACCTACACTGTATTGATCCGCAGGCCAGAATCGCGAGGAATCAGGCGTTAGCGCTTCATCAATTAAATACATTTTGCCTGATGAGTCCACACCGAACTCAAATTTTGTATCGGCGATGATTATTCCTTTGGTGGCTGCATATTCTGCTGCCTGTGTATATAACGACAAGGCAGCATGACGTACTGCATTGGCACGCGGCACCCCCAGTAATTTTGTTGCTTGCTCGAAGGATATGTTCTCATCGTGTTCACCAACCGGTGCCTTGGTTGAGGGGGTAAACAGGGGTTGTGAAAGCTTTTGCGCCTCCTGCAAATCAGCGGGTAATTTAATGCCGCAAACCATGCCGGTTTTTTGATATTCTTTCCAAGCGGAACCGGACAGATAGCCGCGTACGATGGCTTCAATGGGTACGGGTCGCAAGCGTTTAACTACGAAGGCACGGTTGGCAAGTTGAGCGCGTTCTTCATCAGTTTTAACCAATGATTCGGGCTTGATGCCGGTAAGGTGATTGGGAAGAACGTTGGTTAGTTTGTTAAACCAAAAATTGGACAGAGAGGTAAGTACCTGTCCCTTCCCCGGTACTGGCGTTGGTAAAATAACATCAAAGGCGGATAAGCGATCAGTTTGCACGATGAGCAGATGATCTTCATCAACTTCATAGAGGTCGCGAACTTTACCGCGATGGAGTAATGGCAAACTGGTTAAATTGGATTCAAATAATACAGACATAGGTTCCTCGTTTAATTTAGTGATGGCAATTTGGTTGTGACAATTGCTTCGGCCTGCTGTTTACGGAATTCAACAAGACGTTTGGCCAACTGTGGATCGTTCAGTGCCAGCATGGCTATTGCGAACAGCCCGGCATTTGCGGCACCGGCTTCGCCAATAGCAAATGTAGCTACCGGAATTCCTTTGGGCATTTGCACAATGGATAACAACGAATCCATGCCTTTGAGGTACTTGGATGGAATGGGCACCCCCAGTACCGGCAGCGTGGTTTGACCGGCAATTACGCCAGCCAGATGTGCTGCGCCGCCTGCACCGGCGATGAAACATTGTACGCCCTGATCAATCATTTCCTGGACATAGGTTGATAATAACTCAGGCGAGCGATGTGCAGAAATTACACGCGCATCATAAGCCACGCCAAAATCATTCAAAGGTCGTGCGACCTGCTGCATGATTTCCCAATCATTCGCACTACCCATCAAAATCGAAACCAGTGGTTTGTTCATGTATCCCTTTCGGTAAGGTTATTATTTAAGCTGTCTACAGGTTAAAATAGTTTGAATTTCTTATTGTGCAGGTACGTGGCGGATTCCAGTTCGAAGTGCAACAACCCAAGGCTAATTGTTGCATCTGTAGGATGCGTGTGTGGTTAGTATTGTAGCTAAACTTTAACAGCTGAGCTGAGGGAGTTGCCCCGTTACTTTTCAGGTGGGTATGTCATTCAAGGAATTCTTGAGCATACATTCGCCTTGCGTCTGGTCGAAATTTGAACTGTAACCGAATTTTTAAAGCTCTTGATTATTTCTTGAATCCGATCAGATAGAGACCTATAAC
>JBIIMQ010000018.1:0-20992 GCA_044337935.1 Candidatus Nitrotoga sp. | reverse complement strand
GACAAAGTGCTTTTTAGCTGTTTCTATAGCTGATACTTGATTCTTAGTCTTTAAGCTAAGTCGCACATACCTACGCTCTTTTTCAAGCCAATAGCGAAACTGCCATATGTCACCTCTTTTATAGATAACAGCCTCATCGTAAATGAGTATTTCTTCTTCACTAAATGTCTTTTTCTTCAGTGTCATTTTTAGAGCTTGGGTAGTTACAGTTTTGAATTGCTACTTCGCTGTGTAGCAAGTCGTGTAACTGTAACTTCAAATAGCACCTAAACGCAAGTGTTTTTTGCGTTTGTGTTATTTTTGTGTAACTTTAACACCTTATAAATCAAGCACTTAGGCTCAATTACTACTCCCACTCAATAGTGGCAGGTGGTTTCCCGGAAATATCGTAAACCACGCGGTTAATGCCCCGCACCTCGTTGATGATGCGGTTGGAAATTTTAGCCAGCAAGGCATGGGGCAATTCTGCCCAATGCGCAGTCATGAAGTCCTGCGTTTGCACCGCGCGCAACGCCACCACCCACTCATAAGTGCGGCCATCGCCCATTACGCCCACCGACTTTACCGGCAGAAAAACAACGAACGCTTGTGCGGTTTTTTCATACCAGCCGGATGCGTGCAGCTCTTCGATGAATATTGCGTCGGCACGGCGCAATAAGTCGGCATATTCCCGTTTGACTTCACCGAGAATGCGCACGCCCAGCCCCGGCCCCGGGAATGGGTGGCGATACACCATATCGCGCGGCAAACCAAGCGCCACGCCGAGTTCGCGCACTTCGTCCTTGAACAATTCCCGCAGTGGCTCCAGCAGTTTAAGATGCAAGGTATCAGGCAAGCCGCCGACGTTGTGGTGTGATTTGATGGCGTGTGCTTTTTTGGTTTTGGCCCCGGCTGATTCAATCACGTCGGGGTAAATGGTGCCTTGAGCCAACCATTTGGCCTGCGGCAATTTGGCAGCTTCGCGTTGAAATACTTCGACAAATTCGCGCCCGATAATTTTGCGTTTTTGTTCCGGATCGGACACGCCTGCCAAATGCTTCATAAATTCCACGCTAGCGTCGACATGGATAACTTTCACGCCCAAATTTTGGGCAAATGTTTCCATCACCTGCTTGGCTTCATTCAAGCGTAACAGGCCGTTATCCACAAATACGCAGGTGAGTTGCGCGCCAATGGCACGATGCAGCAATGCGGCGGCCACGGAAGAATCCACGCCACCGGAAAGGCCGAGGATAACTTCTTCCTGACCAACCTGGGCGCGAATTTTTTCTACCGCCTCACTAATATAATCGGGCATATTCCAGTCCTGCCCACAGCCGCAAATATCATGCACAAAGCGGCTGATGATAGCCTTGCCTTGCGGAGTGTGGGTCACTTCCGGATGGAATTGCACCGCGTAAAAACGGCGTGCCTCATCGGCCATCCCGGCAATCTGCGTAATCGCATTGGAAGCGATCACCATAAAACCGGGCGGCAGCGTGGTTACCTTGTCACCGTGGCTCATCCATACATCCAGCAATCCGTGACCGGCCTCATTGCAGCGATCCTGAATGTCGCGAAATAATTTTGAATGGCCACGCGCACGAATTTCCGCATAGCCGAATTCCCGCACCAAACCGGTTTCCACTTTCCCACCCAATTGCTCGGCCATGGTTTGCATACCGTAGCAAATCCCCAGCACCGGCACACCCAGCTCAAACACTGCTTGCGGCGCACGCGGGGTGTCCCCTTCCGTCACTGAATTGGGGCCACCGGAAAGAATAATGCCCGCCGGTTTGAAATTGCGAATGAATTCATCCCCCACATCAAATGGATGCAGCTCGCAGTAAACTCGGGATTCACGCACACAGCGCGCTATAAGTTGGGTGTATTGCGAACCAAAATCAAGGATCAGAATTTTTTGATGGGAGGACATAAAGTTATCGGGTACAACGCGTTAAATACGGGTAATTTTAATGGATTGATAGGATAATTTGCGACCAACAGGCAGTTCAACCGGCTACCGCCTGATGATACCCGGCCATCTTTAAGTTTGGCCGGTAACGAATAAATAGCCCGCAACTAATCAATATGGTAATTCGGTGCTTCCTTGGTAATCTGCACATCATGGACGTGCGATTCACGAATACCGGCAGAGGTTATTTGCACAAATTCGGCCTTGGTATGCATTGTAGCGACATCCGGACACCCCAGATAACCCATACTGGCACGTAACCCTCCCATTAACTGGTGAATAACGGCCAACACACTGCCCTTATAGGGAACACGCCCTTCCACTCCCTCGGGAACCAGTTTGTCTTGATTGGCTTCGCTGTCCTGGAAATAACGATCACTGGAACCTTGCTGCATCGCGCCCAAACTGCCCATGCCGCGATAAGATTTATAGGAGCGGCCCTGGAATAATTCCACCTCGCCGGGTGCCTCTTCCGTCCCCGCAAACAAACCGCCCAACATCACGACGTGCGCGCCTGCCGCGATCGCTTTGGCAATATCGCCGGAATATCGCACGCCACCGTCTGCAACCAGCGGCACACCGGTGCCTTGCAATGCTTCCGCTACATTCTGGATAGCCGATATTTGCGGTACGCCTATACCCGCGACGATGCGCGTAGTGCAAATCGAGCCGGGGCCAATCCCGACCTTTACGCCGTCTGCACCGTGATCCATAAGAGCCTTGGCGGCGGCAGCCGTGGCGATATTTCCGCCAATCACTTCCACATTCGGGAAATTCTTCTTCACCCATTTCACGCGATCCAGCACACCCTGCGCATGACCATGTGCGGTATCGACTATAAGCACATCCACACCGGCTTCTACCAATAATGTAGCGCGTTCGTCCGTGCCTTCGCCCACGCCAATCGCGGCACCAACACGCAAACGCCCAAGTTCATCTTTACATGCCAGCGGATGCTCGCTGGATTTAAGAATATCCTTGACGGTAAACAATCCGCACAACTCAAATGCATCGTTCACTACCAGCACGCGCTCAATACGATGTTGATGCATTAACCCGCGTGCCTCTTCACGGCTGGCATTTTCCTTGACCGTGATCAGCCGACTTTCCGGCGTCATAATATTTTGGATGGGTTGATCGAGGTTGCTTTCAAAACGCAAGTCGCGGTTAGTCACGATACCGACCACCCGCTTACCCTGTACTACCGGTAATCCTGAAATATTGTATTGGCGAATAAGGTTCAGCACATCTCGCACAGTCATCCCGGATGAAACAGTGATGGGATCCTTCACCATGCCGCTTTCAAAACGTTTGACCTTGGATACCTCGGCAGCCTGCATTTTGGCGGTCATATTTTTGTGCACGATACCAATACCACCCTCCTGCGCCAACGCTATTGCCAGACGCGCCTCGGTAACCGTATCCATGGCAGCGGATAACAAAGGGATATTCAAGGAGATATTGCGGGTAAGCTGGGTACGTAAACTGACATCACGCGGCAATACATTGGAGTAAGCCGGGACTAACAAGACATCGTCAAACGTTAACCCTTTTTGGGTGATACGCATAATAGATCAACCTCAGCAAAATTTAGCGATGGATTCGCATTCTATAGGTTTTACCAGTACCCATCCCCGTCTGGGCAAATGTCCCACCTGATATTAATCATCCGTCAGGGTCACGGAATAATGTCAGAAATTCCCGATAAAATCAGCCAACGTATCAGGATATATTTCCATACTCTTTGAACGGAATGAGTAAAACTGACCGATCGATGCAACTGCAAAACTGAGAGTGTGAACACCCGGGAGTCCAGGCACATCGCAAAGACTCCGACAAAAATCAGAAGGGAACGAATGCAGAGGGTTTCAGATCACCAATCCAATAATTTCATGCGGTTTTGCATACCTATCATCGGAAACATTTTCCCCACTCATGAACAACAAATCGCTTTCCTATACTACAACCACGGCTTACATTCTTTGGACATTCATCCTTTAAATATAAGCCGTTATGACTTGGTACTACCTGATCCCCATAGAATCCACCCCGATTAACTGGAGCGAACCAACCTTACATGATTGGGAGTAGCACTGTATTCGCTATACACCTTGCCAACATAAAAACTGACAAACCAGGATAAAGCACCATCCGGTGAAGAGGTAAAGAATGCCGATCCCGGTGTTCCCGGAAAGACATCCGTATCAATCGACGGGTCTCTACGGCTCATATCCACAAGGCTCGACAACTCTTCCACTTTTGGCAGGCGCCATGCTTTACCCGTGGCCTTCGCCTCGCTTTGAGCCAACACCAACGCCGCTTCCAGATCATATACACCGGGTATCCCTATACAGCCATCATCACATGCTGCCATACCTTCTGGACAACGCCGCCAGATCAGACCTGTTTTATTGTCTGTAACTTCCGTACCATCCTCAGAAATGATAAATCGTGCTGCCGGTTTCTCATCCGGACTGTCTGCCTGCGGCTGGGAGTTATCAATTTCATTCTGCATTTGATCTTCTTTCTATCAGTTAATTACTACAGTTAATTACCATCAGCTAACAGGGTGTCCCCTGGATTTTTTATAATTACTACAATAAGTTAACTACACACATGCTCTGCATAGAACATGCATTTGTAAAATAATTGCAATATCTTGTCAATACTGGATCTTGCCAAAACAGGATTCTACCCCAGAGTTGCTTCATCCCGCACCTTCCCTCAACGCTAACGCCCGTTATGAAGCGGAACGCACCAAACGTACCTGAAGCTTGCCGCCACAAACATAAGTGTTCATGAACCCGCCATAAAACATGACATACCATGCTTTTGACGGATTATTCTCCACGGGAGATGACGACCAGAAAGGCGTTGCAGGCGTCCCCGGAAAAGCGCGCGTATCAATTGCCGGATTTCCACAACTGGCATCGACAATGCTTGAAAGCTCTTTTACGCTGGGAAGACGCCACGGCTTGCCACTTGCCGAAGCCGCCTCGTTGGCCAAGGCCAGCGATTGCTCCCAGGTATACGCGGCAGCCACACCACTACAACCATTACTGTCCGCCGTCATACCTTCCGGACAACGTCGCCAGATCAGCCCGGTTTTGCTATCCACGACCTCACTGCCGTCTGCCGATATGGAATATCTGGCCTGAGTTTGCGCACCTGAATTACTTGGCTCAGTTGGCGTTTCTGTCAGCGGCTTGGGGCTACCGGTTTCTATAATAATCTCCTTCAAAATTAATTAAATTTGGCGCGTTGTATTTACTCAATTCCGGTAAATTGTAATCGACCATAATTTTGTTGCGCCATATTAATTTAGTAAGCCACTCCGGGTTGTGCTACCGTCCATGTAGTGCCTGACCATTTGAATAACCCGTTGAAAAATCCGGTTTTCACCTTCACACTTTTGCAAAATGAAGAAACCTCGATCAAAATGCATTGCTCTAACCGAAATGTAAACTTATTTACTCGGTTATACAAATCTGAAACAAGATTGGCGTGTAAAATTCGAACCGTTACAGCAACCAACTTCAATTTAACCGCACGTAATTTACCGGCCAATAATGACCCCAACCGCTGTTTGACATAATGCAGGACACCACTCCACTTTTACACATCACTCACCTGCTGCATGTCACCTTTCTTGTGGCAGACTTAAGCCGGGCGTGTACTTTTTACGAGGATGTTCTGGGGCTGTCTCCTGATTACAATCGCCCTGAAATGAGCTTCCCCGGCGTGTGGTACAACATCGGCCCACACCAGCAAATTCATCTCATGCAACTTCCTAATCCATACATAAATGTGCAATTACCAATACACGGTGGACGTGACCGGCATGTGGCTCTGTCGGTAAATAATCTGAATGCCCTGATACAAAAACTTGATGCATCTTCAATCAACTACACGATGAGTATGTCTGGCCGTCCGGCCTTGTTCTGCCGCGACCCGGATGAGAATGCGTTGGAATTTATTGAAATAGATCATTCGGTTAACGCGGATGAATAGCAAATCCGCCCCGCCCCAGACGTCATTTGGCCTGCTGTAAATTTACTCCCGATAGCGATCGACCACATGAAAACTCCCAAAAGAATTGAGCCGCTCATACAAGATGGCATTGTTGACCGGGTTGAGCGTCAGCTCATGAGCGGCAAAGAGGCCAATGTCTACATTGTCATCTGTGATGAAAATATCCGCTGCGCAAAAGTTTACAAAGAAGCCAACCAGCGTAGCTTCCGTCAGGCCGTTGATTACACGGAAGGTCGCAAGGTGAAAAACAGCCGTATGGCCCGCGCCATGGAAAAAGGCACCCGATACGGACGAAAAGAGCAGGAGGCCGCTTGGCAAAACGCCGAGGTGACCGCCTTGTACAAACTTGCTGCCGCTGGGGTACGTGTTCCACAACCTTATGGATTTTACGAAGGCGTATTACTGATGGAGCTAGTATCTGATGCCGATGGCGAACCTGCTCCCCGACTTAACGATCTGATACTCACCGCTGAGCTCGCGCGACAATATCACCAGATTTTAATCGGACAAGTCGTGCGCATGCTGTGTGCCGGAATCATTCACGGTGACCTGTCCGAGTACAATATCCTCGTTGACAGCAACGGACCGGTCATCATCGATTTACCGCAGGCAATCGATGCCGCCGCCAACAACAACGCCCGCAAAATGCTGGAACGGGACGTCGATAATCTGGCAATCTACTTTGGCCAATTCGCTTCCGAACTACGTTCTACAGATTATGGAAAAGAAATTTGGTCGCTTTATGAAAGCGGCGAACTGCATCCCGAAGTCAAATTGTCCGGCAAATTCAACCGCATCGAAAAAAAGGCCGACGTTGGCGCTGTCATGCGGGAAATTAATGCCGCTCGCGATGCGGATACTGCACGGAAACTTTTGCGGCAGGCAACCAAAGCGGACGGCAGATAAATTAATCCCTCTTGAAAATCGTGCAACGAACCCCAATCTATGCGTGCGTTCTGTCCAACAATAACGGAGATGAGTAATGACCGACAATGTAACCAGCAATCGTGAAACCATGGGCTTCCAGGCCGAGGTCAAACAATTATTGCAATTAATGATTCATTCGCTGTATTCGAATCGCGAAATATTCCTGCGTGAATTGATTTCCAATGCATCCGACGCCTGCGACAAGTTGCGCTTCGAGGGACTGCATAATTCGGCATTGTTTGAGAATGATTCCGAGTTGACCATCCATGTCAACTACGATAAAGAAGCAAAAACGCTAACCATCAGCGATAACGGTATTGGCATGAGCCGCGATGAGGTCATCAACAATCTCGGCACTATTGCCAAATCCGGTACGCGCGAGTTCTTTACCCAGCTTTCGGGAGACCAGCAAAAAGATGCAAATCTTATCGGCCAGTTTGGCGTAGGGTTTTATTCAGCTTTTATTGTTGCCGACAAAGTAAGCGTGTTAACGCGCCGTGCCGGTGAAAAAACTGATCAGGGCGTGAGATGGGAATCCGACGGTGGTGGAGAATTCGCCATTGAAATGGTCGAACGAGCCACACGGGGCACATCCATTACCTTGCACTTGCGTGAAGGCCAGGAAGATCTGCTGAATGGCTCAAAATTACGCGCCATCATCCACAAATATTCCGACCATATCGTTCAACCTATCCTGATGAACAAAGAGGAATGGAAAGATGACGCCCAGCATGTGCTGGATGAAGAGGAAACGGTCAATCAAGCAGTTGCGTTATGGGCGCGCCCCAAAAACGAAATCGGCGATGATGAATACAAAGGCTTCTACAAACATGTCAGCCATGACTATGAAGACCCGCTGGCATGGACTCATGCCCGTGTAGAAGGACGTCAGGAATACACTCTACTACTCTACTTGCCGACCAGAGCACCATTTGATCTGTGGGAACGCGATGCGACCCACGGCATTAAGCTATATGTACGCCGCGTCTTCATCATGGACGATGCCACCCAACTCATGCCGTACTACCTACGTTTTGTACGCGGCGTGGTTGATACCAATGATCTACCGCTCAACGTATCGCGCGAGATTCTGCAAGAATCCAAAGATATCGAAGCAATCCGTTCCGGCTGCACGAAAAAAGTACTCAGTCTGCTGGAAGACATGGCCAGTAAAGATCCGGAAAAATATGCAAAATTCTGGGATGTATTTGGTCGCGTTCTGAAAGAAGGTGTGGGCGAAGATTACGCCAATAAAGACAAAATCGCCGGCCTGCTGCGCCTCGCTTCCACTTATACCAATTCACCGGAAGCAAACGTTTCTCTGGCCGACTACATTAGTCGCATGAAAGAAGGTCAGGACAAAATTTACTACATCACCGCAGACACTTTCAATGCCGCGAAAAATAGCCCGCACTTGGAAGTATTCCGCAAAAAAGACATCGAAGTGCTTCTGTTAACTGACCATGTAGACGAATGGGTGGTAAGCAACTTACCCCT
This sequence comes from Candidatus Nitrotoga sp., assembly GCA_044337935.1. Classification (GTDB taxonomy): domain Bacteria; phylum Pseudomonadota; class Gammaproteobacteria; order Burkholderiales; family Gallionellaceae; genus Nitrotoga. The sequence continues at coordinate 12,582 of JBIIMQ010000018.1, read as the reverse complement.
GTTTGAAGGCAAACAGTTGGTATCTGTTGCAAAAGGAGGACTTGATCTCGGCAAACTCGAAGACGAATCCGAGAAACAGGAACAGGAAAAAGTTGCCGATGCACTCAAAGATCTGACCGACAAAATTAAAACCAGCCTGAGCGATCGCGTTAAGGAGGTTCGCGTAACACACCGACTGACCGATTCACCGGCCTGCCTCGTCGCGGACGCTCATGACATCAACGCCAATCTTGCCCGTTTATTGAAGGCATCAGGACAGAAAGCGCCCGTGTCGCAGCCTATTCTTGAAATCAACCCCAAGCATCCGGTTGTACTACGCCTGCAAACCGAAGAGAAAAAGTTTGATGACTGGGCCTCGGTATTATTCGACCAAGCCCTGCTGGCCGAAGGAGGTCATCTCGACGATCCGGCCAGTTTCGTGAAACGTATTAATCAGCTAATGCTGGAAATGAGCGGTAACGAATCATAAGTTTCCGTTGTCCGGGCCGGGGATCGTGAGTAACTATCCCCGGCCATCCAGCGGCAGAACGCATTACCCGCTAAAACGAGCATATTTTGCAAATACATGCTCGCAATGAGACAAGAAAATCGGCACCATGGTTGCATTACTCTAATATGCATGCAACCATGGTGCCGATTTTCTTATCCCAGATTTTTGTACTTTTGTAACGGCATCATCATAACGAAACACGAGTCAACATAATGTGGATACGATTTCTGTCACTGCTAACCATCGCCATCCCATTAACATTAATAACCGCTATTTATTTAAGCATCGAAAATCGACCGCTCGTCACCGGGATAGTAAAAATTACACCGGCCCATATCAACCGCGCCAAACACATACTATCCCTCAACGATCCACGCAAAATACAAACGGGGACACTCCGCACCATTACGATCAATCAAGAAGATCTCGACCTTGTAGTCAATTATCTTGCCAACAACTACGGCAAAAGCAGCGCCAGCATAGCGTTACAACCAAGCACGGCCAAAATCCGCGCAACTGTCAAATTGCCCGCCAACCCAATCGGAGATTACCTCAATATCGATGCCATATTCCGCGAAACCCAAACACTTCCGCGAGTTGATCGCCTGCGCATTGGCAAATTGCCGGTACCGACATTTATTGCGAATTGGCTACTACAGTTCGGCATCAACCAGCTAAAAACCAGCGCGGACTACGGGACAGCTGCCCATACCATCAAGAATATGAGCATCAACAATAAAATGCTGCATGTCGTTTTCAAATGGGACGAAACACTGTCCGATCAACTTAAAGTCATGTTGCTCCCACCCAAAGAGCAGGAGCGATTAAAGACATATCACGAGCAACTGGTCAAACTGATTGGCCAATCCGATCCAAAAGAAAACCTGCGGCTCCATGAACTCATGCAATCACTATTCGAACTCGCCACTCGGCATACCAACCACGGCGCCGATCCGACGGCGGAAAACCGCGCCGCGATTATCGTGCTGGCATTTTATGTAAATGGAAAAGAGCTGGGTTCCATTATTCCGGCTGCCAGACTATGGCCAAAACCGATTTTGCACAATGTGACTCTGAGTGGCCGCAGCGACTTCCCCCAACATTTCTCGATTTCTGCGGCGCTTGCCGCCACTGCCGGTAGCCCGCTGTCGGACGTTATCGGTTTATATAAAGAAATTGAAGATTCTCACGGTGGCAGTGGCTTCAGCTTCAATGATATCGCCGCCGATCGTGCCGGTTCGCGTTTCGGCGAACTTGCCACAAAAAATCGGAATGACGCACAAAAAGTACAGCAGCAACTCGCTAAGAATCTGCGCGAATCGGATATCATGCCGGAAGTGCGCGATTTGCCGGAGTTTATGCAGGAAGCCGAATTCAATCGCCGCTATGGTGGCGTCGGCAGTCCGGCTTATGTAAAAATGACCCATGAAATCGAGCGACGAATCGCAATGCTGCCGCTATATCGCCAATGATAGTTTTTATACAAAATCCGTCTGTTGAATAATGAACTGTGAACTCTGTAAAACTACGGGCGAAACCCTGCTATGGCGCGGCGAGCTTTGTCGCGTGGTGTTAATAGAGGATGCCGATTATCCCGGATTCTGCCGCGTGATATGGAACCGTCACACCAAAGAAATGACAGACCTAAATAAGGACGAACAACATGCTTTCATGAATGTGGTGTTTGTCGTGGAAAGCGTACTGCGTGAAATAATGCAACCCGATAAAATCAACCTTGCCAGTCTCGGCAACATGACGCCGCATTTGCATTGGCATGTCATTCCACGCTACGCCCTCGACAAACATTTTCCCAACCCGATATGGGGAACACCCCAACGTGTCGGCACCGCAAAACCACCGTCAGATTGGCGAGCCAAACTTTCGCAGCGTATATATCAACAGCTTCAAACTCCAATATAAAACTTCGCCGATTAACCCAGTCAACTAGGTTTTTCGATGCAAATTAAATCAACACGTCCTTTACAATAAACCCCGCTTGGACAACAAAGCTGCTCCAAAGGCCGCCTCAGTGTGTTCCGCTACCGACAATGGCACGCCCAACAGACGTTCGCGTATTTTTCCCCATACTTTATTTTTCGCACCGCCACCGGTGGTCGTCACAGATTTCAGCGGATTTGCACCTAGCTCGGCCAGTCTGGCATAACCCGCCGCTTCAATACGACTCAGCCCCTGCAGCAGACCGTGTAAAAATAACACATCATCTTCTGGGCGCGGGGTAAGGCGGGGAGCTAAAACGGAATCATTAATTGGAAAACGTTCCCCGGGTCGCGGCAATGGATAGTAATCAAGCGGGCTATCAGTGGACGGATCAATATGCCGACTAAGCTCAACAAGCTGCGAATCATCAAAATATTGCCGCAGCACGCCGCCGCCTGCGTTAGACGCGCCGCCCGCCAACCATAAATCGCCAAAACGATGGCTATACACGCCATATTGTGCAGCTTCCACACGTTGATCCGAGAGCAGCTTGAGTACGATGGTCGTGCCCAACGAAGTGACAGCCGAACCCGGCTCATATACCCCTGCGGCAATAAAAGCGGCGATGCTGTCGGTGGTACCTGCGTGCACCTTGCACGCCGGATTAATCTTGAAATACTGTGCCGCAAATGAACTGATGGTCGTAATACCTGCTCCGGGCGCGACTACTTGCGGAAAAAAATGGGCATAGGGTAAATTATTAATCCAATCAGGCCAGCATAACCGCTCCACGTCATAGCCGGTCTTAAGCGCATTATGATAATCGCTGATACCCCCCAGTCCGGTAAGCAGCGCAGCAAGCCAATCCGCCTGATGCAGGAAGTACGCAACATTTGAAAGGTCTGTGTGCTTTGTTAACCACAGAAATTTGGCCAACCCTGAACTGGCGCTGCAAACAACATGATCCGGCGAAACAAGTTGCTTTAATTGTTCCGACTCTTCCCGCGCACGATTATCGAAGTAGAGTAGCGCGGGAGCGGTCGGCTCCAATTCTTTATCACACAATAAAACGGTGGCAGAAGTAGCAGCAATCGCGATGCTTTGCAGTTCAGCCGCAACCGACGCGGGCAAACGTTTAAGCAGTGTATGCAGTGCCTCGCGCCAATTCAGATGGTTTTGTAATACGGTATCCAGGTAGGCGACATGGTCTTCACGGACTATAGCCTCGACTTTGTCCACAACACAGGCACGCACACCTGACGTACCGAAATCCAGACCAAGATAAAATTCCATATTGGAGCCAAGAGAAATATAATTTCAACGTAACGCTACAGGGTTTCTCCCGGCAAACATAAAGGAATTCGACTACTCGAAACGGATAACAGCTCGCCCGCATTGATGCGCAGCTTAAACCAAACGCATTTATACTCGCACTATGAGGCCAATTTCTTTTGGGCAGACTTATGAAGCTTAACTCCGTTCATGATCTCCGCCTTTGCCTCTTTAACACCGACCCAACCGTTCACTTTGACCCATTTACCCATTTCCAAATCTTTATAGTGGGCAAAGAAATGGGCAATTTGACCAAGTGTCAGTTCAGGCAAATCGGCATGTGATTTTATTTTTCGATACAGACCGCACAGCTTATCAACAGGCACAGCCAATATTTTGGCGTCCTCGCCGGATTCATCAGACATTTTCAACATCCCGAGCGGTCTGCAACGAACCACCGCACCGGTAACAATCGCCACCGGCGAAATGACAAGCACGTCTACCGGATCCCCGTCGTCTGACAAGGTATGCGGAATATAACCATAGTTACATGGATAATGCATTGCCGTGGATATAAAACGATCCACAAACATGGCACCCGTTTCCTTGTCTACTTCGTATTTTACGGGAGCGGCATTCATGGGAATTTCAATGATGACATTGAAATCGTTTGGAAGGTCACGACCAGAGCTCACTCGATCTAAATTCATTTCTATTCCTGATTAAAAAACGCCCATTATACCCGCGAGTCCAACAGATCAACCAGTCTAAGCGTTGTCCTTCCTTGGCCACATCAATCCAACGGAATTTAAGACTAAGCAGGTGAAATATACGATACAGGTGAAGTCAGCATGTCAAGCAACACACCCACTCCGGTTCTTCGACGCGCAAGCAACACCACTCACCCGCAAATCTGCAACTTACGGAAATGGCATCTATCCTGGCAAATTTCTGACAAATCAGGAAACGGCCATTCAACATCAGCGAAAAATTGTTCTGCTTTGAAAAACAAAACACTGTTTCACCATTTACTGATTGTCCATCCCCCGATTAACTCAAATTGACTACCCTCTTTAACCTAGATTAAAGAACGATGTTTACACTTTCATGTTCCACTTATAACCAAATTCGTCATTGCCAGTTTCAACCGGCACTACCTTGTTCGGCACATGCGGCGTGGCGGGTGCGGGGTCATCCAACAAAGGCCCTTCTTTTGTCAAGGTGAACACCACCGGTTCCGGTTTCTCATCCTGACGCGGTGAGTAAAGCAAAGGTCCATTTGCCCGGGTATCCGGATTCAAGAACCGCGATTCATCCGCATCTTTCAAGAAACCCAGATATTTTTGCTTGGCTTCCCAGCTGGGCAATGCTTCATCGTTACACTTGACTTCTGTACTGCTTGATACAACGAAACCATCCCCTATAACTTGACCAAGTGCTTTAAGCGCATTTTCGGAATACTCATACTTGCCATCCTTGTTCTTTCGCGCTATGGCATCAATAGCGCAATGGTGCGGCGCAAGCAAGATATGCCAACTAAGCTTATCGGTATTATTTTGATAGTTCTGCCAGATACGATCCCACACCTCAACGGTCGCATCCGCACCCAACATAACCCGGTTCATACCGCCAAAAACTTTAATTGTCCAGCGTATAACCAGACTGACATCGTTAACATCCGCCGGTACGGCATCTGACGCTCCGCCCTCATTTTTGACAGGAGAAAGAACGTGCGCCTCAATATTTCGGGAAAATGTTTTAACCAATCCTTCCGATGACGATGTCGCCTCCAGGATAGTGATTCTATTGCCGTTCAATTCTGAACCCTGCTGTCCCTGAAGGGCCAATCTCCGTCTGATCTCCTGAAATACCGGCTTGGATTCCTCAGTCTCGAATTTTGGATCGGTAAAGCACGAATTGATCCACATTTCCTCGACCAGAATTAATTTATCATCTTCTTTTGGTCGATCCTCAAATTCAGCGGGGTCTCCCACATAAAAGAGTTTTCCAAAACCGGTCAGGTTACTTTTATCCGGATGAGTCAACACCAAGAGCGACAGCCGATATTCGCGATTGCTCCGATAACTTGACTGATAACAAGCGTATTGAAGATCAAGAGCAAAATCGTAATAAATCCACTCAAACGGTTTTGATGCCTCCTCCTGCCCAAGGGTAGCGGCGTTTCCTATCTGACCGTTAACATCAATACATGGTCTAAAGCGATCGGTATATCGTTCGCAACGATAATTGACATCAACAAGTACCGTTTTATCGTTCGCTTCGATTAAGGTGGTATCTCCATTGCCGACCGGGAAGAAAGTAACACGATTAATAGACATTATTTGCCTTCCTTTTTATGGATTTCATTTATTAAGATAACTTACCATTATACTCGATTAACTTAAAAACATAAAAATATAAAACAGACCAACAATCTTGATCTGCAAATATAATTTATTGTATTTGTTTAATATTGTTTTCAGATCCAAACCACTGTCAAGCAAATTTGGGTTTGGCGGGATGTGTATTTTATGCTTTTCTTAATACGAGGGGCAATGCCATCAATTATCACAGCCTGACCGGATTAACGATCCTGCTTCATTCGCATTCACCCCAAAACGTTTTATGAAAACAACTCTGCTTGGGCAAACAAAGTCCCTGCCTGGTCCTTTTGAGACAAGATAGGCGCATTCTGACCAAGGTGCCAATCAATAGCCAAGTCCGGATCATTCCATAAAATGGAACGTTCATATTCCGGCGCCCAATAATTTGTCGTTTTATAAAGAAACTCTGCATATTCACTCAAAACGACAAAACCATGGGCAAATCCTTCCGGTATCCATAACATCCGTTTATTTTCGGCAGAAAGAACAACCCCTTCCCACAACCCAAACGTGGGGGAAGATTTACGAATATCCACCGCTACATCGAATACTTCTCCCGCCACCACCCGAACTAATTTGCCCTGCGGTTGCTTGATTTGATAATGCAGGCCACGCAAAACATGCCGGCCCGATTTAGAGTGATTGTCCTGCACAAAACTAACGGATCGCCCCGTGACATCCTCAAAAACTCTTTGATTAAAACTCTCAAAAAAAAACCCACGGTCATCGCCAAACACCCGGGGTTCCAATATTAAAAGATCGGTTATCGATGTTTGAATAGCGCGCATATTTAAAAAACTTTCTCTTTCAAAATATCAAGCAAATATCGCCCGTAGCCGTTCTTTGCCAGCGGCTCGGCCAACCGTTCCATTTGTTCTGCCGTAATATACCCCCGACGATATGCAACTTCTTCCGGGCAGGCAATCTTCAAGCCTTGACGCTTCTCCAATGTCTGAATAAACAGCGAAGCTTCCAATAACGAATCGTGCGTACCGGTATCCAGCCATGCATAACCACGCCCCATAACCTGAACATCCAGCTTTCCATTATCGAGATAAATTTGATTGACTGTAGTAATTTCCAACTCACCACGTGCAGAAGGTTTAACCGATTTGGCAATTTCAACAACGTTATTGTCATAGAAATAAAGCCCCGTCACAGCGTAATTGGATTTAGGATTTATAGGCTTCTCTTCCATACTGATTGCACGACCTGTCACATCGAATTCCACCACGCCATACCGTTCCGGATCATTGACATGATAGGCAAATACCGTACCGCCCTCCCGTTTAACTCTGGCAGCTGAAAGATTTTTTTCAAAGTTATGCCCGTAGAAAATGTTATCCCCCAAAACCAAAGAACAGGAATCATCCCCAATAAAAGATTCACCAATAATAAATGCTTGCGCAAGTCCATCCGGTGAAGGCTGCACCGCGAAAGAAAAATTCATTCCCCACTGCGAACCATTCCCGAGCAACTGCTCAAAACGCGGGATATCCTGCGGCGTAGAAATAACCAGAACGTCCTGAATGCCGGCCAGCATAAGCGTGGTCAGCGGATAGTAAATCATTGGCTTGTCATAAACAGGCAATAATTGTTTGGATATAGACTGGGTCGCCGGATAAAGTCGGGTGCCTGAACCGCCGGCAAGTATGATACCTTTCATGATATTTTCCTGTTACCGTAATTCTGTTGAATCCATTTCCGGTACTCTCCGCTAATAACAGCATCAACCCACTCCGTATTATCCAAATACCATTGTACTGTCTTGCGTAATCCGGTCTCAAAAGTTTCCAGCGGCTTCCAGCCCAATTCACGGGCAATTTTGCTGGCGTCAATCGCATAACGTTGGTCGTGCCCGGGCCTGTCCTGAACGTAAGTAATAAGGGAGGCATGCGGCGCATTTTTGGGTCGAAGCTCATCCAGAATGGCGCAAATCGCATGAACCACTTCCAGATTAGTCTTCTCATTCCAACCGCCAATATTGTAGGTTTCCCCGACCCGCCCCCGTTCCAGAACCAGGCGTAAGGCACGCGCATGATCATCCACATACAGCCAGTCACGAATATTATCGCCCTTGCCATACACAGGTAGCGGTTTGCCTTCACACGCATTCAAAATCATCAGCGGGATAAGCTTTTCCGGAAAATGGTAAGGGCCATAGTTATTCGAGCAATTGGTCGTAACCACGGGCAAACCATACGTATGGTGCCAAGCGCGCACCAGATGATCCGAAGACGCTTTACTTGCCGAATAAGGTGAATTGGGCTGACAGGCAGTATCCTCGGTGAAAAAGCCGGTTTCACCAAGACTGCCATATACTTCATCTGTTGAAATATGATGGAACCGAAAAGTGGTTTTTCGCTCTGCCAAAAGCCCGTTCCAATATTCCCGTGCCGCATTCAAGAGAATATAGGTACCGACAATATTGGTTTCAATAAAAGCAGCCGGGCCGGTAATCGAACGGTCAACGTGGGATTCCGCCGCCAGATGCATCACCGCATCTGGCTGATATTCTTGAAACAACCGCGCGATTGTCACCGCATCGCAAATATCCGCATGTTCGAAACAATAACGGGGATTGTCTGCCACAGATAATAAAGACTGTAAATTGCCGGCATACGTCAGCTTGTCGACATTAATAACCATAGCGTCAGTTTCAGCAATCAACTGGCGAATAACTGCAGAGCCGATAAATCCGGCACCGCCGGTAACAAGAATTTTTTTCATAGTCTGACAAATTGATTTATCGTTTTATCCCACGCTATTTTACCGGGGATGCTTATTAACAAAACAGGTTATATGTTGCAACGCACGCTCTGTTGCACCGCGATGTGCACTTACAAAACTCAGGCCAGCCTGACCACCTGCTGCCAGCCGAACAGGATCGACAAACGCGTTTTGTAACCCTTGCGCCAACTCGTCCGAATTCTGTACCCGCTCGGCTGCGCCACACTCAACCGCAAGCTGGCTGGCTTGAGCGAAATTATATGTATACGGGCCAATAAACACCGGCTTGCCTACCGCGCAAGCCTCAATGAGATTTTGCCCTCCCAGCGGCAGTAAACTCCCGCCAACAAAGGCAACATCACAGGCCGCATAGTAAGCAAACATTTCTCCCATACTATCACCCAGTACCACCTGGGTATCCGGCGCAATCGGGCTGTTTTCACTTCTACGCTGGAAACGAATACCTTGCCGAGTGAGCATATCGGCCACATCATCAAAACGTTGCGGGTGACGCGGCACAATTACGGTCAGCATGTCGGGAATATCCACCTTCTGAAGCATGGACAACAATAGCATTTCTTCTCCGGCGCGTGTGCTGGCCGCCAGAAAAATTTTCCTATCTAGGCCAAACCGGATGCGCATCTGTTCACCCAGCATCAACAATGCCGGGGGTGGCTGAATGTCGAATTTCAAATTTCCCATGACAGACACATTGTTAGCACCCAGCCCGACAAGGCGTGCTGCATCCGCTTCACTTTGCGCGGAAATTGCGCTTAACTCATTCAAACCTAACCGCGTCAAGTTCGGATAACGCGCATAACGTGCAGCAGATTTCTCGGACATCCGTGCATTAAGTAGCAACAGAGGAATATGCATAGCGTGGCAACTGTGAATCAGGTTAAACCAGATTTCAGTCTCCATCAAAATCCCGATATTTGGGCGAAAATGTTGCAAAAAACGCCGGACAGCAAACGGATAATCGTAAGGCAAATATGCCCGCAGAACCTCGCTGCCAAAAAGCTGTTCACTAGCCGCGCGACCGGTTGGGGTGGCGTGCGTAAATAACAATTGATAATCCGGAAAATTTTCCCGTAACCGCTGCACCAGACTAACCGCAGCATGTGTCTCTCCAACTGACACGGTATGCAGCCAGATTAACGGCTTGTTGCTCCGAACAGAGTACCTCCCGAAACGCTCGGTAATATGCCGCAGATATTCACGCTGTTTGCGCGCGCGCCAGAACAGGTGAAAAAAAATATATGGCAAAAAAAGCCACAGCAACAAAGTATAAATTCGACGAGGGATCATCATAACCAAGGAATATACACCCAGCGTTAATTTGACAGACCGACAATACGCCACCGATGAATCATCACAAAACGAGCATCAATCCAACCGGCTTTAAATTCACTGAAACTATCCCACACGTTGCATTGATTTATTCGCGCCATCCAAATCCGGTCTATATTCCGGCACCCATTGCGTCAAGGTACATTTAACTTCTGCATCGCCCTGCGTAGCATTTGCCTTAAGCCAATTTAATAACTTTTCCACCCATGTGTAATCCACATCGCGCGCCTGTGCGATACGCAGTTTCACGTGATGCGTAGGCAAAGTATGCTCATTGTCAGCCAGCAACTCCTCATACAACTTCTCACCCGGACGCAGGCCGGTAAATTCAATCCGGATATCATCCTTGCTTAAACCTGAAAGACGAATAAGATCATGCGCAAGATCAACAATTTTCACCGGATCACCCATATCCAATACAAATATTTCCCCGCCTTTACCCATTAAACCGGCCTGCAATACCAATTGCGCAGCCTCGGGAATCGACATGAAATAACGTGTAATGTCCGGATGTGTGACGGTAATCGGCCCGCCCTTCGCAATCTGTTCGCGGAATTTCGGAATAACGCTACCGGTACTGCCCAGCACATTACCAAAACGAACCATGACAAAGCGCATCCCCCCAGACTGCTGCAATCCCTGACAGACCATTTCTGCCAGTCGCTTGCTCGCACCCATCACATTAGTTGGGTTGATCGCTTTATCGGTAGAAATCAGTACGAATTTCGCCACACCATGACGCTGCGCAACAGTAGCAACAGACCAGGTACCCAGCACGTTATTACGCACCGCCTGCCAAGCATTATGCTGCTCCATCAGAGGGACGTGCTTATAGGCGGCCGCATGAAAAACCACTACAGGCTTATACTCGGAGAAAACTTGATCCAGGCGGGCAACATCGCGTACATCGCCAATCAAACAAACAATATCAAGACCGGTGAATTTCGCGGCCATCTCCTGTTCCATGTTATACAGCGCAAATTCATTCAACTCAAACAGCACTAAAGTACGCGGCTTGAACTTGACGATCTGCCGACATAATTCAGAACCAATTGATCCACCGGCACCGGTTACCAAAATGGTTTTACCGCAAAATAATTCATGCAGCCCAACCGCATCCAGTTGAACCGGATCTCGACCCAGCAAATCATCCAACTCCACGGCTCGCAATTGCGAAATGGAAACGCGCCCATTTAACAGATCATCAAATGATGGTACGGTCAGCACCCTAATCCCGGCCTGATTACAAATCCCGATCACGCGCTTACGCACTCGATGCGAAGTCGATGGCATGGCGACAATGGCTTGCTTTACGCCCAAACGTTCCGCCCATTGCGGCAAACTATCCAATGCGCCCAGCACCTTGATCCCGTTAAGGATACGGCCATGTTTATCAGTATTGTCGTCCAGAAAACCTACCAGCCGCCAATCACTGCTACGCGCCAAATCCTTTGATAAACTTACGGCTGCATCACCCGCCCCCAATACCAACACAGATTCCACATTGAATTTCGGATTGTAGTAGAGACCATGCTCTTTCCAAAGACGATAGATGAACCGGCTCCCGCCCATCGCCAATAACAATAACGCAGGATCAATCACCAACACCGAGCGGGGAATTACCGCACTACTACGAAACATCCACAACACAAAAGGAATCAACGCGGCAGCTGTCAGCACCGCCAAAAAAATTTGGCGCAAATCAGTCACACTGGCATAACGCCAAAGACCACGATACAAACCAAAGTTCCAGAAAACAACGCTTTGCAAGGGCGCTATCCAGATCAGGGTGTACCACATCTCTGTTGCAAAATTTGGTGGCAGCTCAAAATTAAAACGCAACAAATAAGCCAAAACCCAAGCCAACACCGCCGCTGCAAAATCATGCAGCATAGCCAGCGATGTACGGAAATCTATTTTAACCACGCTGGTTTCGCTGAAATATTTTCCAGCGATTATCAAAAAACAGCATTAACCCGATATACACCCCTCCCCAGACCAAAAAGAGAAGCGAAGGCCATTCAGTAGATACATGCAAACTCCAAACGGCGGATACACCTACCAAAAACATCAGGGCATATCCCAATAATGCAACATTACGATGTCCCCAACCAATCTGCACCAACCGCTGGTAATAATGTTCGCGATGCGCTTCAGATATTTTCTTCCGGCGCAATGTGCGTTTCAGTAAGGTAACACTGGCATCCAGAATAAAGGGGGAAAATACCAACAACGGAAACCATCCGGGCCACAATCCCTGTTGCCAACCCCACAACCCCATCGCGGCAGATAAAAACCCTAGCGGAATAGATCCTGCATCCCCCATAAACACCTGGGCCGGATAAAAATTGTAATAAAGCAACCCCAAACCGGCCGCACCGATTGAAAAATTAAGCATCGCCTGAGTATCAGCTCCAT
>JBIIMQ010000109.1:0-6722 GCA_044337935.1 Candidatus Nitrotoga sp. | reverse complement strand
GCTGGCATCCTGATATCGATTCAGGGCCGTATAAGAACGGGCAAGCATCACCCAACCGTCCGCGTTATTCGGTTCCGACTTAAGCCGTTCCGCCAGCCATGTCACCATCGCCTCAAATTGCTCGGGCGTAACCGGATGCGCCTCGTCAACAGCCGCAGTCGGTGGTGCTTGGGACGTTAATCCGGCGGGCGTACCCAACATAAAATACAGCAAACCTGCCAGCAAAGGCACTGCCACTACCAGTGCTGCAATCGAAACCTTGCTCCAGCGATTATCAGACAACGGCACAGCAGCAACTTCAGCGGTGCCCGAATCTTCCAGCACACGACTCTCCAAATCTCGCCGTGCGCTTTGATATTGATCTTCGTTCAGCGTCCCGGCTACCCGTTCTGCATCCAACTCCCGCAATTGATCTCGAAAAACGGACAGATTCACCTCAGAAGGAGTAGAGGAGATTACGCCATCACCTCGTTTGAGCAATGGTCGTAGCAGAACCAGTATCGTAACAACGATCAGCGCCCCTACAATAAGCCAAAATGCCATCATGGACGCTCACCCTCTTCCCCTGACAGCAACGATGCCGCGCGGGCATGCTCATCCGCACTCAAAACATGCACCTGCTGCATCATCTTGCGGCGCTGGCGCAAAATAACAAAAAGCACTCCCAGCCCCACAGTCAACAGTAGCAACGGGCCAAACCAGAGCAACCAAGTTGTTGATTTTACAAGCGGCTTAAACAACACAAATTCACCGTAGCGATTCACCATGTAATCCAAAACTTCCTGCTCCGATTGCCCCTGTCGCAATTTATCTCGTACTTGATTTCTAAGATCAATCGCAAGCTCGGCATTGGAATCGGCAATTGTCTGATTTTGACAAACCAAGCAGCGAAGATGCGTAGACAACGCCATTACGCGTTTTTCCAGTACCGGATCATCATTTGTAGGCACCGCCTGATCCGCGTAAACCAGCGGCATCACAAGCAGCAATATAAGGAAGAGGAGTTTACTATGCACCGTTCAACTCCTTGACCAGCGGAATTAATTTGTTCTGTATAACCTCGGGCGTAAGCGCTCCGATAAATTTGTGCCGAATAAGACCTACCTTATCAATGACAAAGGTTTCCGGAACGCCATAAACACCCCAATCAATACCAACATTACCCTCTCGATCATAAGCCGACAAAACATACGGGTCGCCCGCGCTTTTTAATAGCGCCAGACCTTCTTCGCGCTTATCCTTGTAATTCAACCCATAAATTGGCACCAGATTCTGCCGTCCCAACTCTACCAACAAAGGGTGCTCCTGGCGGCAAGTCACACACCACGAGGACCAAACATTAAGCAACCAAACCTTGCCGCGCAAATCTTCCGGCCCAATAGTTTTGGCAGCGTCATGAAGTTGTGGCAGCCGAAAAGCGGGAGCCATCTTATTAATCAGGGGCGACGGGACTTCCTTGGGATTAAGCGAAAGCCCGATCCACAAGAAAATAACCAAAACAATAAAAGCCCCCAGGGGAAGAAGAAAACGATTCATCGAATTTCCTTTCAGCGCTGCGCAAGCGGCTTTAATGGCAGACGATATCGACGATCACTCACCGCCAACAAACCGCCAAGCGCCATAATTAAACAACCACCCCAGATCCAATTAACCATTGGCTTATGCTGGATACGCATAACCCACTCGTCCCGGCTAATTTGTTCACCCAGCGCAGCATACAGATGGCGGAACAGACTCGCGTGAATAGCACCTTCGGTCATGACTGAATCCTGCATGGTATAAAGGCGCTTTTCCGGATAAAGCATATCTATTTTCGTTCCGTTCAGCGTTACTTCCAGCGTACCGCGAATTCCGCTGTAATTCGGCCCCTTCATTTTCTCCAAGGCAAGCAAGCGAAAAGCATATCCATCCAGCATAGTCACATCACCTACACGCAGACGCATTTCACTGCTGGTTTCGTAACCCTTGACCAAAGTCACGCCGAGAATAAACACACCAATTCCGGCATGGGCAAGCAACATGCCATAAGTGGATCGAGACGCGCCGCGCAGTGCAGTCCAAGTCCCGCCAGTAGAACCCCGCACCCGGGCAACCAAATAAGCCAAACTTGTGAGCAACGCCCACATTCCCAGGGAGGTTCCGGCCACCACTGGCGCCGTCCATCGTCCAAACCAGGAAGGAATAAGCAGACCCAGTACCACGCTGACAATAAACCATGGCAGAAGATGCTTAACGACTTTCGCCAAATTGGCTTGTTGCCATGGCGAACGCGGCCCGATACCCATCAGGAAAATAGCAATCGCCATGATAGGTGCAAACACAGCTTCGAAATAAGGAGGTCCAACCGAAATTTTACCCAGACCCAACGCATCCAGAAATAATGGATAAAGCGTTCCAAGGAATACCGCCCCGGCGGCGGCAACCAGCAATACATTATTCACGAGCAACATCGACTCTCGTGAAATCAATCCAAACCCGCTGCCCAACCCGACTTTCGGCGCACGCCACGCAAATAACATTAGCGAACCGCCGACCACAACACTCAAAAAAGCCAAAATAAAGAGCCCGCGCGCCGGATCTGCGGCAAACGAATGCACTGAAGTCAGAACTCCGGAACGCACCAAAAAAGTTCCGAGAAGACTTAAAGAAAAAGCAATGATGGCGAGCAATACGGTCCAATTTTTAAACGCGCCGCGTTTTTCCGTCACAGCCAAAGAATGAATCAATGCCGTCCCTACCAGCCAAGGCATAAACGAAGCATTTTCGACCGGATCCCAAAACCACCAACCGCCCCAGCCCAGTTCATAATAAGCCCACCAGCTGCCCAGCATGATCCCTAGCGTAAGAAACATCCATGCCACAGTGGTCCATGGTCGCGACCAGCGCGCCCACGTCGCATCAAGCTTGCCCCCAATCAACGCCGCAATAGCAAAAGAAAATGCCACCGAAAAACCCACATAACCCATGTATAACAAAGGCGGGTGGAAAATCATGCCCGGATCCTGCAACAACGGATTCAAGTCACGACCATCCATTGCAGCCGGTAACAATCGCTCGAACGGATTCGATGTGAACAACATGAATGAAAGAAAACCGACGCTGATTAACCCCATTACGCCCAATACGCGTGCCAAAAACTCTTCCGGCAAACGCTTGCTAAACAGCGTCACCGCCAACATCCACCCGCCGAGCATCAACATCCATAACAACAATGAACCTTCGTGCCCCCCCCACACCGCAGCAATTCGGTACTGAACCGGCAACATCGAGTTTGAATGGGCGGCAACATATTTAACCGAAAAATCATTGGTCACGAAGGCATAAACAAGGCAACCAAACGCAATCATAATAAAGGCCAATTGCATGCGGGCTACCGGACGTGCAAGCGCCATCAGCCGCCGATTACCGCGTATACTGCCCGTTATAGGCAACACACCCAGAATTAACGCCAGGACGAGTGCCAACATCAAGGAGAAATTACCAAGCTCTGGGATCACTTGCTTCTCCCTAGTCCGTTATAAACGCAACCAACCACTATCCGTGTACTTAATCCAGCCTTGCCCGGTATCATTTCCGGCGCCACTAATGGTGTATTCATCAGTCTCATTTCTTCCGATTCCTTCAACTTCCCCTCCAGTTCTTGCATTTTGTCCATCTTGATCAGACGATATTATAGAGGTATCAAAAACTTCTTCATCCCCGTGAAGGCGAGAGTGACAAATCCAGTATTTAAATTCAATCAGATATGCTACTAAGACAACACATCGTAAATTTCCCGTAACGGAACACAATTTTTGATTTTAACATGGGCACTCTATTTTTTAAGAAACAACTTCAAGCAAGCTCACCACCCCGTATCCACGGCATTAGTACCTCTTGAACCGTCATTCCCCTGAAACACTTAGGCGGCGCATTATTAAAGATTAATATCGTAATCCACAGTCAGTGGCGCATGATCACTAAAACGCTGATCCATATAAATGCTAGCAGATCGAGCTAACTGCGCGATACCAGGCGTGGCAATGTGATAATCAATGCGCCAACCCACGTTTTTAGCCCACGCCTGGCCACGATTTGACCACCACGTGTATGCCTCCAATTCCGGATGCAAACGACGAAACACATCTACGAACCCGACACCATTAAATAGTTCAGTCAGCCAAGCACGTTCTTCCGGTAAAAAACCGGAATTTTTGCGATTGCCACGCCAATTTTTCAAATCTTTTTCGGTATGAGCCACGTTCCAATCGCCACACAACAATATCTCACGCCCGCTGGCACAAAGTTCACGCAAATGCGGCATAAAAGCAGCCATAAATTTGAATTTTACCGTCTGACGTACCTCACCACTGGAACCGGAAGGAAGATATACCGATACGATACTTAAGTTGCCGAACCGAGTTTCAATATAACGTCCTTCGCTGTCAAATTCAGGTATGCCCAATCCTTCAATTACTGTTTGCGGCTTGTGCCTGCAATAGATGCCCACGCCGCTATAACCCTTTTTTTCGGCATAGTGAAAATACCCGTGGTAACCGGAAGGGGCTAACATTTCCTGCGTCATGTCAGCGGCTTGTGCTTTGAGTTCCTGCACACAGACAATGTCGGCATCCTGCTGCGCCAGCCATGGCAACAATCCCTTACTGCAGGCAGAACGAATTCCGTTGAGGTTAATGCTGATAACGCGCACTAAAGTTCTCCATAAGCAAAGCTTGTAATTATAATGGCGGCACGTCTAAATTTTTGATCTATCTGCCATGTCTGATTTTCGCCAGGATTTCATCCGTTTCGCCATCCAGCAAGAAGTATTGTGTTTCGGTGAATTTAAAACCAAAGCAGGTCGCTTATCGCCCTATTTTTTTAATGCTGGCCTGTTCAACGACGGCGAGTCGTTGAAACAACTCACCCAGTTTTACGCTCAAGCCATTCTGTTCTCAAAAATCCCCTTCGACATGCTGTACGGCCCTGCCTATAAAGGTATACCGCTCGCGGCGGGAACAGCGATTGCACTGGCTGAAAAAAACCGCAATGTGCCGTACTGCTTCAACCGCAAGGAAGCAAAAGACCATGGAGAAGGCGGCAGCACCGTAGGGGCAAAACTACAGGGGCAAGTGCTGATTATCGATGATGTTATTTCCGCCGGCACCTCGGTTCGGGAATCTATCACTTTAATCCGCGCGGCGGGTGCAACGCCCTGTGGAGTGGTAATTGCACTGGATCGCATGGAACTGGGGCAACAAACTCAGCAAAACGAAAATGACCTGTCCGCAGCACAGGAAGTAGAGCGTAACTATGGTATTCCAGTGGTAGCGATTGCTACATTAAACGATTTGATTGGTTATTTGCAGGCTAACCCCGCAATGGCGCAAAATCTACAGGCAGTACAATCCTATCGTGATCGTTATGGAGTAGCGTAAATAACATGAAAAATTTTAGCGTGTGTCTAATACTGGCCGCTCTAGCCTTTAGTTCAGCCGTCGAAGCGAAACTATACAAGTGGGTGGATGACAAAGGCGTAACCCATTATGGCGAAGTCATTCCTCCGGAATATAGCCCTAAAAACAGCGCGTCATTGAACGAAAAAGGGCGATTAATCAAAAAAAATGACGACATCGACAATAAGGAACGCCAGATCAATGCAGAAGACGAGGCCAAAAAGCGTACTGATTATGAAGCCAAACTTGAACAACGCCGTAAAGACGCGGCATTACTAAACACTTTCACCACCGAAAAAGAAATCGATTTGGCCCGTGATCGTAATCTGCGTCAAGTTGAATCGGTTATTAACAGCATACGGTCACTACAAAAAACAGCCCAGGAAAACCTGAAGAACTATCAGCAGGAAGCCGAGGAAAGAAAACGCGCCAATAGAAAAATCCCCGCTTCATTGCAAGCCGACATTACCGAGAACGAAAGTAAACTGGCTAAATTGCAACTGGATATGGTTAAAGCCCAAGAAAAATTAGCAGCGGTTAAAGCGAGTTATGAAGCTGACAAGCTGCGTTTCCGTGAACTAACTGGTGGCGCCAAGAAATAAGGAGTCGGCTTCGGCACAGAATATCTCTGTGCGATTGTTGCCACGCAGCATGATGTGTTGTGGTTGGCCGGGGATGGTAAATCTGAGGAGACGTGCCATTGGAGTTCTTGCAGGGTTAGGAATGCAGCGGTGTATTTCATTCAGGATGAAAAATTAATCGAATCTGACCCTGAGGTCACCAACCTCGCAGGTTGCTGTCGATTGTCAAGTTAAACAGAATGAAACATTTCACTTGGATTTCTTACGTGAGACAACGAATCGGTTTTACTCAGATTTTAGATGAGGCAATTCGCTTCGTTGTTGCGTGTGCTCACCCTGATACAATCGCACGAAATACCAAGGGGCATCATGAAGTTACGCTTTTTATCCGAGTTTACAATCGTATTTTCATTTTTCATGCTGACGGCTTCAGCCGTTTACGCTAGTGTAGTGTTGCATTCTGTTTGGAACTTAAGCGCTCGTTAGCGCGAATGACCTTTTGCAATATATCTTTTGCCTTGGCAGTCCAGATAAAAGGCTTTGGTTTCATGTTGTGATGACCGATGTACTCATTGATTGCCGCGACGAGTTCTGGCATGAATCGCCCCGGGTTTTGAGGAGGCTCCAAATCTTGAGAGAATGGAGCCATGAACAAGACAAACAAATATTCCCCCGAAGTAAAAGAACGAGCAGTCCGTCTGGTGCA
>JBIIMQ010000108.1:0-6761 GCA_044337935.1 Candidatus Nitrotoga sp. | reverse complement strand
AATATGGTCAGTTCTTCTTCGGATAGATGCTCGCGCACATGGCGTGTTTGCTCGTCGGTCAGTACCAGCGACAAGGCCAGCAACTCCTTGAAAACCTCCTCAATGTTGCGGCTGCCCGAGTTGTAGCCCTCGATTAGCTCCTGGAACTTCTGCAAATAGTCGGCGCGGGTGGGATTGAGGCGCACCATGCGTTCCAGTTGTGCACGCACAGCAGCCTTCAGTCGCTCGACATCCGTATTGCTCGGCTTCTTGTTCTCGAAGCGTTTGCGTAGCGCCTCGAAATTGATTTTCGACAAATCAATCTGCGCATAATTTTCTATAGTCTGGCGAATCTTGAATGGCTCGGCGGCAATAGACTCATCCAGCAAATCCTGTATGCCCTGCATGATGTGTGAAATATCCGGCGGCTCGCTTACGTTGCGGATGCACGCCGCAATTGCAGCCAAGCATCCGCAGCGTTGCAAAAACTCGACCGCTACCGGGTCAGGTTTGACCGCACGATACAAGCTGCTGACCAACGACTCCAGTGCAAGAAAATCGCGCTTAATTGCTTCCGGTGCCATCAAGCGGTCGGCTGCGGTTTGAATCGCTCCTGCCTGAGCGAAGTTGGCCGTCGGCATATTCTCGATTTCTGCCAGCGCAATGCCATACTCCAGACAATACACATTCGCGTCATTCACCGCATAGCGCAGTTCATCCGCCAATGCCTTCTTGTTGCGCACCGGCATTTCGCCACCACTGCCTTGGCCATAGATCGCCAGCGCCTTTTCCAATGAAGCAAACACATTGGCATAGTCCACGATTAAGCCGCTGTGCTTGCCGGGATACACGCGGTTGGCGCGGGCGATGGTCTGCATCAGCGTATGGTTACGCATCGGTTTGTCGAGATACACCGTCGAACAATTCGGCGCGTCGAAGCCGGTCAGCCACATCGCGCAGACAAACACCAAGCGCAACGAATCGTTGGGGTCTTTAAACTTGTCGTCCAGCTTTTCATTGTTAATGCGCTTGCGGTGTGGCACGATGTCTATGCCCAGCTTCGCCATCTGTTCGACCTCGTTTTGCCCTGCCGACACCACCACCGCCATATCGGTCTTGTCATCCTTCGGCCAGTATTTGCGCACCTTTTCATACATGCGCAGCGCGGTCGCCTTGTCTATGGACACCACCATCGCCTTGCCCTGAAAACCGCGTCCTAGGAAGTGCTTCACGATGTCCTGCGCCACGGTATCCAGCCGGTCGTCGCGGGTGATGAGGTGATATTGCCGCCCCAGCTCGCGTTCCAGTTTTTTCTCGGCCTCATCGGATAGATCGGCATCTTCGATCAATTCGTAGATGTCGTCGTTCAGGTCGGGGTTGTCGAGATGCAATTCCGGCGTGCGGTTCTCGTAGAACAACGGCACCGTTGCGCCGTCCTCCACGGACTGCTGGAAATCGTAGATAGAAACGTAATCGCCGAACACTTCGCGTGTGCGTTCCTCTCCGGCGATCAGCGGCGTACCGGTGAAAGCCACGAACATCGCATTGGGCAATGCAGCGCGCATGTTCAGTGCCAGCGTGTCGTACTGGCTGCGGTGTGCCTCATCGGTCAGCACGATCACGTCGCGCCGGTCGCACAGCACCTCGGCAGATTGAAACTTGTGGATCAGCGTGAACACATAGCGATTGTTGCCGGATAGCAATTCGCACAAATTTGCACTGCTCTGTGCGTGACAATCGGCATCCTTGGATACCGACCCACAAGCCGCGAAAGTCTTGGCGATCTGGTCGTCCAGTTCCATGCGGTCGGTGACGATCACGAACGTCCAGTTGCCCGGAATCTTGCGCAACACTTTCTGCGCGAAGAACACCATTGAAAAACTCTTGCCGGAACCCTGCGTCTGCCAGAACACGCCGCCGCGCCCGTGGCCTTCCTCGCGCGCCTTGAGCATGGCGCGGATGGCATTGTTCACGCCGATGAATTGATGGTTTTGCCCGATGATTTTGGTCAGCCCGCTCTTGTGTTCAGAAAATAGCGTGAAGTTCTCCACCATATCCAGCAAGCGCGATGGCTCGCACAGCCCGCGCAGCATCACTTCCAGCGATACGCGGCGCGGCTCATCCTCGCGCTCAATTCGCTTCCACTCAAAAAACCGTTCCCAATCGGCGGTCAGTGAGCCGACGCGACTATCCGTGCCATTGGAAGCGATGAGCAAGGCATTTGACCAGAACAACGCCGGAACGCCGTTCTGCGCATGCTTGTAACTGGTAAGGTTGCCATCGAACGCCTGCCTGGCGGGCACACCCGGCTTCTTCAGCTCGATCACCACCCACGGCAAGCCATTCACGAAACCAATCAAATCCGGGCGGCAGGTGTAAAGCTGTCCGACGATGGTCATCTGGCTCACAAGCTGGAAATTGTTGGCGGTGGGATCATCCCAATCCACTACCCGCACCCGCTCGTCCTTCTGCCCGCCTCTTGCCAGATCAGGCACGGACACTTTTACCCCTTCGCGCATCAACGTCCACAACTCGCGGTTGGCAGCAGTAGGCAACATCGCCGAACGGTCGCGCGACAACTCATCCACGGCGGCGGAAATTGCTTCGGGCGGCAGCGAAGGATTCAGCCGCACCAATGCATCGCGCAAGCGCACAACCAACACCACCTCGGATTTCGTCTCGCGGCCAAGCGTGCCACTCGCGCCCATCACCTCATCCGAAGCAGACAGCGTCTCCCAGCCCAGCGCGGCAAAGAGCTGGATAGCAGGTTGTTCGATGAGGCTATCCTCGGAGTAATTGACGGGCGACATCGTTAGTGATTTTTTCCTGACGTTTTCAACCGATAGCTACCCGTCTTGGCAGCCCCAACAAAATCGATCAATTCCAGCTTACGCAGTTCTGCAATATCCCTTTTGGCGGTTTTCTCGACTACGTTCCACTGCGCCTCGATATCTGCCGCCTTCACATTTCTACCGGCACTGAGCTGCTCCATAAACCACTGCTGCCGCTCACTGAGACCTTTAGTTTTTACAGGGACATTTACAGGGACATTTACAGGGACATTTACAGGGACATTTACAGGCGCACTGGCCGCGACATCCGGATGCGGGCGGAAAATGACACGCGTACACATGCCCATCTCCTGCCATTCCGGCTCCGGATAACCGCCTTCGCGGCAGGCCTCGCGAATCCGCTCATAGCCGCTGCCCCAGCGCTCCATAATCTCCAGCCGATGCAGCACCTGCGCGATCACGCGATTGCGCACTCGGCTGACGCCCGATTTGAAATCCTCCAGTGTCATGCCAAAAGGCAACATGCCGGGATTCTGTATCTCCAGTCGGTCGGAAAAAATGGATACGAACAGCCGCATGCCGGTAACGCCATAATCGGCGTGCACCAAGGCATTGATGAGCACTTCACGCACAGCCACTAACGAATACTCCGGAATATCCTGCCGACGGATATTCTCGATCTTCGCCGCCAGACGCGTATTGCGGGCAATGAATTTCGGCACCTCTTCCAGCGCACCCAGGATTCCACCACCTATGTCCTTTCGATCAAGGAAGCGGCTTTTTGTCGCGCCGTAAAACAGGGCGCAAGAGACATTGGCATCCGGAAAATAGCGGTTTCGTACTTCCTCGCGGCCAAAGAGAATCATGCCGCCATTGGAAACCACCTTGCGCGAACCATGCGGCACCAGAATCTCCATTGATTCCAGATCGGATGTTCGCACCTCTTTGCCGATCGTCTCAAACCAGCGGCGGATCAAGGCATCATCCAGCACCTCTTCTCCGGCCTCAGCACAAGGCAACTGATCGAACGAGTGATTGCTGCGAAAGCGCTCCAGCTCTGCCAGCATGGCCGCATCCGCCTTGCGGTTGGTGGAACCCAGCCGCACATACACGCCATCTGCCGCCCCCGACTCCTTCAGGTAAAACGGCCCCGGCCAGTGCGCCACGCGCACCAGCAACAACGTTTTATCTTCCACGGTGATCGCCTCGATCTCGGGCATCATGGCAGGCGCGATACTGTCGGCGATCAGGCTGGCCAGCCGCTCTTCTTCAGCCAGAACATCATCCACCCCGACAATTTTCCCGTCATCTGCACGGCCAATAATCAGCGACCCGCCAGCCGTATTGGCAAAAGCCACCAGCGTGCGCAACACTGGCTTGGATGATGACAAATCACGCTTGAACTCCAGCGTCTTGCCTTCGGGGAGAGATAGAAGGTGCGAAATATCCATCAGCCGCGCTCCCGGCAGACACGGCGTATCTTCCCCTCGCGGCATAACCCCGCCAGCGTGTTTTCAATCTGATCGCGGCTAAAATCCTCGACGAAATCATTCGGCGAGAATGCCCACCCTCTCCCGCGCCCGTAGATTCGTGAAATTGCTTTTTTATTAAGTGATTGCATAAATAATGTGCAAGCAGTTTTGATGGGAAAACATGCTACTTTTCCCATCGTAAAAAGGGAAGTACTGAACAGCAGATTGTTCGATGATCTGACCTTCGTAATAATTCATCGATCTCATACGATCAGGTATATTTTGACTTGTCTATTGAGTTTTGCTTAATTTATGCCGATAATTCAATTAGCTCATCTACCATGTGTAGAAGGAGTAACGGGGACGTCCTTCGGGGCGTCCCCAGCCATTTCTAGCTCCTGCTTTTCCAATATGCATCAAACTCTTTCTGTAGCTTGGCTTTTTGGTGCGGCCTTTCGACCAGGTACGCGGTCCACGGCAGAAGGTATTCCTTCCGATCAGCTAGTATCACCAGATACTCTTCAGCCTCAAGCCACAGACATATTCGATTTTCACTGCCCCTCTTTGTTGTCCTGACGTTTTCCCAAACCTTCACGGCACTATCCGTTGAATGCTCAATAACCGGGCGAGGCCAGCGGATGCGCTCACATCGGCGAAAATCTATTTCGCGCTCTTCTTCGATCTGACCTTCTGACACCAAGTGCCAAAAGGTTGCCTCCTTACCCTGGCTCACCGGATGGCGCTTCAACCTTATCGGGCGCCCCCGAAAAACGGGCTTGCTCTCAACGAAATCCCGCACAAACCATGCATAGATGGCAGCAAGATACCGATCCCAATCACCACCATGCTCCCCAAGCAAAACCAGAGGGGGCAACCACGCTAGCTGTACGGTCATTGCGCGCCCTCTTGCGCGTGCCAGCGAAACAGATTCACCTTATTCTCGCGGTACAGCGTTGTTTTGCTCAAGCCGTAACCGGAGCGTTCTTGCATACGTTTAACCAATGCCAGTTTCCCCGCATTACCATGCAAATCACGATTCACATACAAAATCGCTCCGATCAACATATCTGCAAGTTGCAATTGCTCCATTTCATGGGAATGCACCAACTGCACCCGCTCGACGATCTCGCGCGAAAAATCGTAAAGGCTGTTGCACAGCACCTTATGCAACTTCTTTACCTTCTCCGCACCTCGGGTGTCCTTTATATCCAAATAAATCCGGTAACGCTCTTCCGGGCTTAATAACACCTTCAACATATCGAAGTACATCTTGTAGTACCAAGTGTCGTGATCTTGACCGGCGAAGCCGCTATGGTCAATCTTGGTTTTATCCGGCACGATGAGCGCACGAAAATGCAAATCATCATCGTCAAAAAAGTAATCCAGCAAATCCAGATAAAACCCTACTTTGGATTCTGAAACCTTGGTCCACTTCACTTCAAATTCAGGTGCCAGCCCATGCTTGTATTTAATCTCGCGCAGACGCACAGCAATCTCACGTGCCTTGTCCAGCGGACACCAGATTGCACCCAATACCATCGCCTTCTGGCCGTCGTGCTGCAAATGACAGGATTCATCGCAGTAGATATTAAAGATTTCACTCATGGCATGACCTCATCGAGTTCAGGTTCCGAAACGGTATCGTTATTCTTTGTTGCCCCGTAGTGTTTCAACCCAAGCCGCAGAATCAGGAACATCCGCCCAAGCCTGTGTACCCTTCTCTACCATGCGCTTGAATTCATCCTCGCCATATATGGGCGTGGGATCAGTAGCCAGATTCACCTGCCCCGACAATAGGCGCGGTAGCAGCAGGTCGCGGGTGCGGCGAAGGTTGGCGGTTTGGCGAGAGAGAATGAGAATCTCGGATAACAAGCTCGCTGAAAATTGGTGGTATCGCTCCAGAAGCTCGCTGGATGGTGCAATTACTTCCAGTGATTCAAATTTGCTCTTGTTCACATTCCCCATTGTCGCGCCGTTCGAGCCTAGATTTTCTAGCGCCTGCTTTGAATCTTGAAGATGGAAAAAGAGAAACTCACGGAAATGATCTTTCCCCAAAACAATTGAGTTTATTTGCTGATTCGTTTGACAGTCCTCTGTCGTGATTGAAACGACCCCAATCGTGCCGATGCAACTCACACAAATTGAGCCCACAGGAATCAGCTTGTTGGCCTGTGATTCAGCCCCGGCGTTGGATAGGCATTCTCCCGCAGCAAGGATAAACATGTTGCCGTGCATGTCTGGAGTTTTGACGAAGGACACATCTTCGCCGTAGAAATCTGGATTCGCCTTGCTTGGCGTTTTGCCAGTTATAACCTTTCCAAATTCCATAATGCGCTTCACTTCCCACCCCTGCGGAATCTGCCCAAGCGGTGAATCTACGAGCGGAACGGATTCGTGGCCGGGATAGCGGAAGTGGACGAACCATTCGCGGTAGAGGCTGCGCGCCATTTCTTCTAGGATGCGGATGCGCCGCTGGTTGTTTTCGATCAGTTCGTCATAGGCAGAGAACATGCCCGCG
>JBIIMQ010000107.1:0-6857 GCA_044337935.1 Candidatus Nitrotoga sp. | reverse complement strand
CCATGCGATGCTGGTTAATCCCGAAGTCCCCAGCATACATCTTGGCGCCGTGGCAGAGTTTCCCTACCGGGAAAATTGTGCTTACAGCGACAAAGAAGTTCGCTGTAAAGTTCCAGCAGGGCATTATTTTATGCTTGGTGACAATCGTGATAACAGCCGGGATAGCCGTTACTGGGGCTTCGTGCCGGATAACATGATTGTAGGAAAAGCATTCATGATCTGGATGAATTTTAGTGATTTAAAGCGTATAGGCCTATCCATTAATTAAAGTTGCGACAGGGGATAAACATGACAAACGCAGTAGCAAAAAGACAACGAGGCGTAAGCCTATCAGGTCTTCTGATATGGTCAGTCATACTAATTCTGGTAGCAATTAGCGGCATGAAAATTATTCCGGCATATATTCAGGACGCAGAAATTAAAGGTATTCTATCTACCATCGCAAATGATCCAGAAATGCGGGATGCCCCACCAAAAAGTATTCGCGAATCATTCGGCAAACGGGCAATGATGAACAACATCAGCATCATCTCGGAAAATGACATAGAAATAGCCAAAGGTGCGCAGGGCTTATCACTAAGCGTTAGTTACCAAGTCAAAATACCACTGGCCGGTAACGCCAGCGTATTGCTTGAATTCAATCCGGGTAGTGTAAAAAAATAACAGATGGATCGTGATACGCTGTGCAATCAAATTGGTCATGTGTTCACGCAATCGCATTTGTTACAGCGTGCTTTGACGCACCGCAGCTATAGCCCGGCACACAACGAGCGGCTGGAATTTTTGGGGGATAGCGTCCTCAATTGCGTTGTAGCAAAACATCTGTACGACATGTATCCCGATCTGCCGGAAGGTGACTTATCCCGCCTGCGTTCTAATCTGGTCAACCAGCAAACCCTGTTTATTCTGGCGCAACAATTGCGTTTGGGCGAACTATTGCTATTAGGCGAGGGAGAAAGAAAAAGTGCCGGTTTTCGTCGCCCGTCTATCCTTGCCGACACTATGGAAGCCTTATTCGGCGCAGTATTTCTCGATGCCGGTTTCGCGGCAGCCGAACAAGTTGTGCTCCGATTGTACGTGCCCTTCATAGAAAAAGCAGACGCACACACACTGGGCAAAGATTATAAAACCTTGTTGCAAGAATATTTACAAAGCAAGCGTCTAGCATTACCAAAATATACCGTGATTGCCACTCATGGCGAAGCGCACGCGCAGCGATTTCAAGTTGAATGCCACATTGATCAATTAAAACTATCCACATGTGGCGAGGGCAGCAGCCGCCGCACCGCAGAACAAATGGCAGCAGAAGCCGCTTACCGAAAAATTGAAAGCCAGTCATGAGCCCGAACAATTACCACAGCGGATTTATCGCAATTGTTGGCCGTCCGAATGTCGGTAAATCCACATTGCTTAATCATCTGGTCGGCCAAAAAATAAGCATCACTTCACGCAAAGCGCAAACCACACGCCATCGCATTACCGGAATATTGACTGAAGAAAACGAGCAATTTGTATTCGTTGACACTCCGGGATTCCAGACGAAACATCTCAACACCATGAATCGCGGCTTAAATCGTGTTGTAACAAATAGTTTGCGCAGCGTAAATGTAGTGCTGTTCGTAATTGAAACACGAAACTTTGACGAACGTGACCGCCAGGTAATGAATCTGCTGCCCCCGAACATGCCAGTGTTGCTTGTTATCAACAAGGTGGACAACATGGAGAACAAATCTGAATTATTGCCCTTTATTCAGGAGATATCCAAAGAGCGGGAATTCGCCGCTATCGTGCCTGTCAGCGCAAAGCAGAATAAACAACTCGACACCCTGTTGAATACGATTCGACCTTATCTGCCTGAAGGCGAGAAAATTTACCCTGAGGATGAAGTTACCGACCGCAATGAACGCTTCCTCGCGGCCGAACTAATACGTGAAAAAATCTTTCGTTTCACCGGTGATGAGCTGCCATACTCGGTCAGTGTCGTGATCGAACAATTCAAAATGGAAGGACAACTGCGCCGTATTCATGCCGCAATTCTCGTGGACAAGGAAGCCCACAAAGCAATGCTGATCGGAAAGAATGGCGAGAAACTTAAAGAAATTGCTACCCAGGCACGATTGGACATGGAAACACTTTTTGACGGGAAAGTTTACCTCGAAGTATGGATTAAAATACGGAGCGGTTGGGCCGACAATGCGCAGATGTTAAAAAGTTTGGGATATGAATAACTCCAACCTTGAGACTTCGTTATTTTGTTATACACCGTCACGGAATTCGCCGGTGCGATTCATACTCTCATGCGGTAATCCACCCATCACCAGGTGGATGATAGCGTGTCTCCCGTCCTACCCTTCCATAACACGGAGAAACCGGGAATCGTAAATTGCAGCCGAACAAACTCAGATTGGAAGATGAACCTGCTTTCGTCTTGCACAGTTATCCCTATCGAGAAACCAGCCTGGTGCTGGAAGTACTGAGCAGGCAACATGGTCGAGTGGCACTGATAGCACGCGGTGCACGGCGCCCCAAATCGGCACTGCGCGGGTTGCTGATGAGCTTTCAACCATTATTACTAAGCTGGTTTGGCAAACATGAATTACGCACCTTGCACCGTGCCGAGTGGCAAGGTGGCCAACCGCAATTAACGGGAACAGCATTACTATGCGGTTTCTATTTGAATGAATTACTGCTCAACCTGATGGTGCGCGATGATCCGCACGAACAACTATTCGACTATTACCGGCATACCCTGCACCGATTGGCAAATGAAACGGATCATGCTGCCACATTGCGTTGCTTCGAAAAACATTTACTGCAAGAATTGGGATATGCGCTTTTATTGACACAAGAAGCGGTCAGCGGTGAACCCATCAATGCGCTCGCGCCCTACCGCTACGTGCTTGAGCATGGTGCGGTGCGTGCCACTCCGGATGATTCGGATACATCAAATGGCATATTATTGCTGGGAAAAACTTTGTACGATATGGCTGCCGATGATTACCGCGATGCAGTTAGCGCACAACAAAGCAAGCAGTTAATGCGCATGTTGTTGAATCACCACCTCGCCGGTAAAACATTGCATACTCGCGAATTGATAAGGGACTTACAGAAAATATGATCAAACTCGGACTCAACATCGATCACGTTGCCACACTGCGCCAGGTTCGTGGCACACGTTACCCCAATGTAATTCAGGCTGCGTTAATCGGTGAAGCGGCAGGTGCCGATGTCATCACTCTGCATTTACGCGAGGATCGCCGTCACATCCAGGATCGGGACGTTGAAATTCTGCGCGACATGCTACAAACGCGCATGAACCTTGAAAGCGCCATTACCGACGAAATGCTGGCCATTGCCTTGCGCATTAAACCGCACGATGTTTGCTTCGTACCAGAACGGCGCGAAGAATTGACCACCGAAGGCGGACTGGATGTAGCGGGACATTTTGAAAACGTAAAACATGCCTGTGAATGCTGTGCCGAGGCAGGCATACGTGTGTCATTATTTGTCGACCCGGATGAGAAACAAATGGACGCGGCACGGTCTGCAGGCGCACCGGTTGTTGAAATACACACAGGAAAATATGCCGACGCAACCAGCGTCTCGCAACAGGCACAGGAATTGGCACGCATTCAACGCACAGCGGCATATGCCCATGCACTCGGTTTGCAGGTGAATGCCGGGCACGGCCTAAACTATCACAACGTACAACCTATCGTCGCCATCCCCAACATCTGCGAACTCAACATCGGCCATGCCATAATCGCCGAAGCGCTGTTTATTGGCCTGGAACAAGCAGTGAAAAAAATGAAAGCACTGTTAATCGGAATTCATCCATAAGGTATGAAAGCTCAATTACCGTGATTCTTGGTATCGGCACTGACATCGTGGCATATGCACGCATTGAGGCAGTGCATGCCAATTATGGCGAGCGTTTCGCGCAGCGCATTTTGAGCCAACAGGAATTGGCGGAGTATCGTACCCACTCCTGCCCCGCGCGCCTGTTAATGAAACGTTTTGCCGCCAAAGAAGCGTTATCCAAAGCAATCGGTAGCGGCTTGCGTTACCCCGTGAGCATGAAAAAAATCAGTGTGGCACACGATGCCCTTGGCAAACCCACCTTTAATTTCGATACGGAATTATCCGCACACCTGATGCAATTAGGATTGACGCACCACCATCTCAGCATCAGTGATGACAATGATGTTGCCGTGGCATTCGTCATTTTGGAAAAAAATAATCCGGCATAAATTATGCGAACACCTATTCCAAAAATCGCTAACGACAATGGAGAAACTGACCATGTCGATATTTCCCGCTCTGTAACTATATCCGACATAAATCACATAAAGGTCATGAGGAGAATTTAAATGGGGATTGGCCCATGCATGCTGGATATCGCAGGAACTACCCTTACTGCGGAAGATGAAGCACGCTTACGCCACAAACTGGTGGGAGGCGTAATTCTGTTTGCGCGTAATTACGAATCCACTTGTCAGCTTACTCAACTGACAGCCAGCATTCACGCTTTGCGTACCCCGCCTCTATTGATTGCGGTGGATCACGAAGGCGGGCGCGTACAGCGTTTTATTGACGGCTTCACGCGCATCCCGGCGATGCGAGAGTTAGGCAACATTTGGGATAAAAACCCGCGTCGCGCCAAACATCTGGCACAACAAACAGGCTATGTGCTGGCTGCAGAATTGCGCGCCTGCGGCGTGGATTTCAGTTTTACGCCGGTACTGGACATGGATTTCGGTGTCAGTAAAGTGATCGGCGACCGTGCCTTCCATTCCGATCCACAAGCCGTAGCCGACCTGGCACACAGCCTGTTACTGGGACTCAAGCAAGGTGGCATGCCCACTGTGGGCAAGCATTTCCCCGGACACGGCTACGTACACGCCGATTCGCATCTGGAAATTCCGATAGATGAGCGTAGCTATACCGACATTGAGTTGTGCGACCTGATTCCATTTCGCCAGATGGTGAATTACGGCCTGACTGCAATCATGCCCGCACACGTAATCTATCCCAAAGTAGACAAATATCCGGCAGGCTTTTCCAAAAAATGGCTCAAAGATATCCTGCGGGGCGAACTGGGTTTCGATGGGTGCATCTTCAGCGATGACCTGAGCATGGAAGGTGCCACTGTCGCGGGTGGCATTCTGCAACGCGCTGAAATGGCGTTGCAGGCGGGTTGCGACATGGTACTGGTATGCAACCAACCGTCCTTGGCGGATGAATTACTGGCCGGATTAAAGTGGGACATGCCGGCAACCAGTAAAGCGCGCCTCGCGCAAATGCGCGGCCGCCACCATCCGGATACATTAGTGCAATTACATGAGCTAGCTGCATTTGTAACTGCGGTGCATGAAATCTCCACTATAGGCCCGGGCACTGCAGAATTGCCGTTTACATGATTGCGATCCTTACCGGCATGGGAAAATTGGAAGAGCGATTGTTATCGACCAAACTTCACTGAAGAAAGATATATTTTTAGCCAGTTCTATTGGGAACACGGAAACGGTATGCATGAAATAAAACCCGGACAATCGATCGACCTGCTTAAAGAATTGCACATTCTCACCCGAGACGGGAAGATGAATCAGGATTCCCGACGCAAGCTCAAGCAGGTCTACCACCTCTATCAATTCATCGAGCCGCGCTTACAGGAAATCAAGCAACGTCACCAAGACATTCAACTTGTGGATCATGGAGCAGGCAAATCGTATCTGGGCTTTATCCTATATGATCTGTTTTTCAAAACGTTAAACGACACATCGCATATTTATAGCATCGAAACACGTGATGATTTGGTAAAACACTCGCAAGAGCTGGCGTCGCGGCTAAATTTCCCAGCCATGTCTTTTCTCAACCTCTCGGTGGAACAATCTATCGAATCCGAAATGTTGCCCGCCCAAGTGAATATAGTCACAGCGCTTCATGCATGCAACTCAGCCACTGACGACGCCATACGATTTGCGTTGAAGAAAAACGCTCAGTTTATTGTTCTGGTGCCTTGCTGCCAAGCCGAAGTGGCAGCGGTTCTCAGAAAGAATAAAGGCAAAAATCTGGCGAAAAGTGCGTTAACCGAACTGTGGCGTCATTCCATCCACACCCGTGAATTTGGCAGTCACATTACCAACGTACTACGCTGTTTACAATTGGAGGCTCACGGTTACCAGGTTACGGTAACCGAACTGGTGGGTTGGGAACATTCAATGAAAAATGAGTTGATTATCGCGAAATTTAAAAATCTACCATGCAACCGGGCAATTGAACGATTAGAAGAAATACTGCAAACGCTGGGACTGGAAGAAATGAGTAATCGTTTTTACACAAACACCACTAATTCCGGCCATCAATCATAGTGTCCGGCAAGTAAGCAATGATCATCATATTTCAGCGAAAAAACTTTGCCTGGGCAACTATCCCAGCATCTTCTGTTTCCCCTAAGCCGGTTCCACAAAGATATTTGTCGAATAAAACACATCACTAAAAAACATCTTTTTCATTCTACAAAATTCTTCGCCACAAACTTGTGATTAATCAAAAACCGTACTTAATCTCCGAAAATAACAGTGAGTTATCCCGCAGCCGACCAAAAAACGTACTACTTTCTCCCCGATATAAATCCAATCC
This sequence comes from Candidatus Nitrotoga sp., assembly GCA_044337935.1. Taxonomy (GTDB): domain Bacteria; phylum Pseudomonadota; class Gammaproteobacteria; order Burkholderiales; family Gallionellaceae; genus Nitrotoga. The sequence continues at coordinate 215 of JBIIMQ010000107.1, read as the reverse complement.
AAGCGATCCCTTAACATTGTCTGTAAAAGCGTAAATCAGCTTGGGTCTTACAAAGTAATTGCTGCGACCGAAAGAAGCAACAGTAGCAATTTCTCCCTCGAGCGTTTCATTCAACCATTTGTTACTAACCCGTGCACTAATTCCATGCTGGGACCGACTGAACTGATTCCATAATGCTGTTGCCTGAATTCCAATCGTACGCAAAAGGGGGTCGG
>JBIIMQ010000105.1:0-6969 GCA_044337935.1 Candidatus Nitrotoga sp. | reverse complement strand
TTGGTAATGGTGGCCAAGGCGAAGGGATAGCGCTGTTATACCCAAACGGCGAAGGCTGCCGCTTTCAATTGCATTTTGGCGGAATTTTTCGAAAGATTATCGTAACACTTGAAATACATATCGGCTGCCCACAGATTAACGCAACATAGGCAGCAAAAACTTTCAACATTTCTACAAGAGGAAACATTATGGGCAAGATTATCGGTATTGACTTGGGTACTACAAACTCGTGCGTTGCCGTCATGGAAAACGGCAAACCTAAAGTAATTGATAACGCCGAAGGAACGCGCACCACGCCATCCATCATCGCTTACATGGAAGACGGCGAAGTGTTGGTTGGTGCTCCGGCCAAACGGCAAGCGGTGACCAATCCTAAAAATACGTTGTACGGTGTAAAGCGGCTGATAGGTCGCCGTTTTGAAGAGCCAATGGTGCAAAAAGACATGGGCATGGTGCCTTACGCCATCGTTAAAGCCAAAAATGGTGATGCATGGGTTAAGGTACGTGACAAAGACATTTCCGTTCCGGAAATATCCGCGCAAGTGCTCATGAAAATGAAGAAAACCGCCGAAGATTACCTGGGTGAATCTGTCACCGAGGCTGTCATCACGGTGCCGGCCTATTTCAACGACAGCCAACGCCAGGCAACCAAGGATGCGGGCCGCATTGCCGGTCTGGAAGTCAAGCGCATCATTAATGAACCGACTGCGGCCGCGCTGGCATTTGGTATGGACAAGCAGGAAGGTGACCGCAAAATCGCGGTATACGATCTGGGCGGGGGTACATTCGATATTTCCATTATCGATATCGCTGAAATCGACGGCGAACACCAGTTCGAGGTATTGTCCACCAACGGCGACACTTTCCTCGGCGGGGAAGATTTCGATATGCGTGTCATCGAATTCCTGGTTGAGGAATTCAAGAAAGAAAACGGCATTGATCTGAAGAAAGACATGCTGGCTTTGCAGCGCCTAAAAGATGCCGCAGAGAAAGCCAAAATCGAGCTGTCTTCCGCACAACAAACCGAAGTAAACCTGCCCTACATCACCGCTGACGCCAGTGGCCCAAAACACTTGGCCATCAAAATCACTCGCGCCAAGCTGGAAAGCTTGGTGGAAGAACTGGTCGCACGTACAATCGCCCCATGCAAGATCGCCATGAAAGATGCGGGGGTTACCAGTGCCGATATCGCCGACGTAATTCTGGTGGGTGGACAAACTCGGATGCCGTTGGTGCAGGAAAAAGTCAAAGAGTTCTTTGGCAGAGAAGCGCGCCGCGATGTTAATCCGGATGAAGCAGTAGCAGTGGGTGCGGCCATTCAAGGTGGCGTGCTGCAAGGTGAAGTTAAGGATGTTCTGTTGCTGGATGTTACTCCGCTCAGCCTGGGTATTGAAACCTTGGGTGGCGTAATGACCAAGCTGATCAAGAAGAACACCACCATCCCAACCAAAGCATCACAAGTATTTTCTACCGCCGAAGACAATCAAAATGCGGTGACTATCCATGTATTGCAGGGTGAGCGTGAAGTTGTTTCCGGGAATAAGAGCTTGGGACAATTCAATCTGTCAGATATTCCACCCGCACCGCGCGGCATGCCGCAAATTGAAGTTACATTTGATATTGATGCAAACGGTATTCTACATGTAGGCGCAAAAGACAAAGCAACCGGCAAGGAATCCAAAATTACCATCAAGGCCAATTCCGGTTTGTCCGAAGCCGAAATTCAAAAAATGGTGCAGGATGCAGAGGCTTATGCCGATGAGGATCGCAAGGCAATCGAATTGGTCACATCGCGTAATCAACTGGATGGATTGATTCACTCCACGCAAAAGTCCATGAAAGAATATGGCGAGCAACTGAGTGCGGATGAAAAAGCTGCGATAGAATCTGCTTTGAAAGAAGCTCAGGATGTGGTGAAAGGTGATGACAAGGAAATCATAGACGCCAAAGCTGAAGCGCTCTCCACTGCCGCACAGAAACTGTCGGAAAAGATGCACGCAGCCGAAGCCGGTCAGTCCCACCAATCCGGAGAATCCGGCGCAAGCGACAGCAAAAAAGATGACAGCGATGTCGTTGATGCCGAATTCACCGAAGTAAAAGACGAAAAGGCAAAAGACGAGAAAAAGTAACATTAACCGGAAAGAGAGATGTCCGAAACGCGCTTGACGCAATTTCGAAATCGGCTAATCAGCGTTAAAACATATCCGCAAAATTATCCGTGAGACATCTCTTTTTTTCCCGACAATATAAATAATTAGGCCAGATACCCTGATCCGACAATATCCACGCTCGATCATCATGATCGTTGATTCGCCGCCCGGGTTAAATCCGTTGCGTTAAATTCACCGGTTTGGCTTGCTGAAATATCGATGCAGAACTGAATAAACTGAATATTTTCCGGATTTTTACTGAACTGATGACCTCCTATGCGAGGTCAATTTCAATTAAAATCCTAAACCATTAACTCCTATTCGCTTCATGCAAAAATGAAAAAACGTGACTATTACGAAGTGTTGGGCGTCAACCGTGACGCGTCAGAGGAAGACATAAAAAAATCCTATCGCAAGCTCGCGATGAAATACCATCCTGACCGTAATCCGGACAATCCCAAAGCTGAAGAACACTTCAAAGAAGCCAAAGAAGCATACGAAGTACTCTCCGATTCGCAGAAACGTGCCGGCTATGACCAGTTCGGACACGCAGCTACCGATGGCAGCATGGGTTCGGGAGGATTCAGTGGCGGCTCGGCCAGCTCCCATTTCGGAGACATTTTTGGCGACATCTTTGGTGCAGGAATGAGCGGGGCAAGTTCACGCGGCCACAATCAAATGCACCGTGGCGCCGACCTTAGCTACAATCTGGAAATCACGTTGGAACAAGCTGCACGCGGTACCGAAACACAAATTCGCATACCTACCAAAACCAAGTGTGACACCTGTCACGGCAGCGGTGCCAAGCCGGGTACCAGCACGACAACCTGCTCCACCTGCGGCGGACACGGACAGGTACGCATGCAACAGGGCGGCTTCTTTTCTATTCAGCAAACCTGTCCGCGCTGCCACGGCAGCGGCAAATCCATTATTTCACCGTGCGGCTCCTGCCACGGTACGGGCCGCATCAAGCAACATAAAACGCTCTCCATAAAAATTCCTGTCGGGGTCGATAATGATGACCGCATTCGTCTTTCCGGCGAAGGAGAACCCGGTAACAACGGTGGCCCGCCCGGCGATTTATATGTTGTCATCCGCATCACACCACACTCAGTATTCCAGCGCGACCACAATGACCTTCATTGTGAAATGCCCATCAGCTTTGTTGTGGCGGCGCTTGGAGGAGAAATTGAAATCCCCACCCTGGATGGTTCTGCACGCATCAAAATTCCAGCCGAAACACAATCCGGCAAGGTCTTTCGTCTGCGCGGCAAAGGAATTAAAGGGGTGCGCAGCTCGTCCTTTGGTGACCTGCACTGCCACGTAATGATTGAAACACCGTCCAAGCTCACTGACCGGCAAAAAGAATTACTGCGCGAATTCGAACAAATTAACGAGGAAGACAGCGCACGTCACAGTCCGCGAGCAAAATCCTGGATGAATAAAGTTAAGGAATTTTTCGGTTCGTAATTATTGCTACCACGCCGAATAAGTCCGTTCGCGTTGAGCTTGTCGAAACGCATTTCTTGAACATCAGTAAACCGCTTGCAGTTTTAGCAATCTCGGCCAGAACGGATGACCTTGTTCGGCAGTGTCTTCAGGAAACCCGGATTTGTTCGGCTTTATCGTTCCCGCGAAAGCGGGAACCCAGTCACACAAGGTAAGCTGCTACTCGCAAAACATTTATTCAGAGCTGCGCTTTATCTATCCTGAACGAAACTTTATCGGCTCTCCAACTCTTCCCAGCGCGCCATCAACTGCATCAATTCATCCTCGATAACAGCGGTGCGCTCCTGCAGCTGTCTGGCATGTGCGGGATTGTCACGATAAAGATTCCCCGTTCCCAAAGTGGCCGCAAGTTCTTCCTGCTCTTGCTCAAGAGCCGCGATTCGCTGTGGAATCTGCTCTAACTCGCGCACTTCTTTAAAGCTCAATCTGGAAGTAGATTTAGAGCGTACTTCGGTCTGCTGCGGTGGCTTGCCGGGCGTCGGCGCTGTCACGCTGGCGGGCATTTGCTGCGCGGCCTGCTGCTTCTTTACGCGCACCCAATCTTCATAGCCACCAACATATTCCATCAATTTTCCATCACCCTCGAAAGCAATAACCTGCGTCACCACATTATCGAGAAACGTCCGGTCATGGCTGACCAAAAATAACGTGCCATCGTAATCGGCAAGCAAATCTTCCAGCAACTCCATCGTCTCAATATCAAGATCATTGGTCGGCTCGTCCAACACCAGCACGTTGGCCGGACGGCTAAACAGGCGCGCCAGCAATAGGCGGTTGCGCTCACCGCCGGACAAACTTTTTACCGGTGAGCGTGCACGCTCCGGCGCAAACAAAAAGTCTCCGAGATAGCTGATGATGTGTTTGCGCACGCCGCCAATTTCAATAAAGTCGGCGCCCTGGCTGATGGTGTCAGCCAGCGTGGCCTCTTCGTTCAGCTGCGCACGCAATTGATCAAAATACGCCACGGTCAGTTTGGTGCCCAGATTCACCTTGCCGCTATCCGGGGCTAATTCGCCCAATATAATTTTAAGCAATGTGCTCTTGCCCGAACCGTTTGGCCCCAACAAGCCAATTTTGTCACCGCGCTGAATACGGCAGGAGAAATCTTTAATAACTTGCCTGCCACCGAATGATTTGCTGACATGCAACAACTCCGCCACCGTTTTGCCGGATCGGTCGCCCGCCTCCAGATTCATTTCAACTTTGCCCACCCGCTCACGCCGCGCACTGCGCTCGCGCCGCAACTGTTCCAGCCGCCGCACACGCCCCTCATTGCGCACGCCCCGCGCTTTTATGCCCTGCCGTATCCACACTTCTTCCTGCGCCAGCACCTTGTCAAATTTGGCATTCAGCACAGCTTCGTCCTGCAACATTTGCTCCTTGAAACGCAGGTAAGCCGCAAAATTACCGGGAAAACTGGCGAGATTACCGCGATCCAATTCGACTATTCGGGTGGCGACGTTATCCAAAAAACAGCGGTCATGCGTTACGAACAGCACACTACCGCGAAAGTTATTGAGCAAACCTTCCAACCATTCAATGGATGAAAAATCGAGATGATTGGTGGGCTCATCCAGAATCAATACATCCGGCTCTGCCACCAACGCCTGCGCCAGTGCCACGCGCTTACGCACGCCCCCGGATAGATCACCGACACGACTATCGGCATTCAACTCCAAACGCTGGATGGCGGTCTCAATGCGCGCCTGCACAGCCCAACCGTCCTGCGCTTCAAGCTTCGTTTGCAGCGGTTGCATTGCCTCCAGCAAACTTTCGTAGTCGGCATCCGGTTCGGCAAGTTGATGCGACAAATGATGATAATCGGTAATAATTTTCTGTAGCTCACCCAGCCCGCGCGCAACTTCATCAAACACAGTCGCCTCAACATTTAATTCCGGTTCCTGGCTCACATAACAAATACGCACACTGGGTGCACGCCATACCAGGCCGTCATCCAGCGCAGCCTGTCCGGCCAGCACCTTCAACATACTGGACTTTCCGCCGCCGTTGCGCCCAATCAAGCCAACGCGTTCACCTTCATCCAATTGGAAGTTGACATGATCAAGCAGTGGTACATGGCCGTAAGCAAGCGCGGCCTTATCAAGAGTAATGTATGGCATCGGATGTTATATTTTTATTAGCAAGGAAAAAAATGGATATATGAAAACCGCACCGGCTGGAATGCAAAAAATGAGCGACGTAATGAGGTGCTTCGGCAGCTGTCACACATTACAACGGGAACAAGTAACATCACAGCGGGAATGCTCCAGCAAGGCTCACCCCTTTCCAGCTGCCACTAATTTAGTCAAATCCTCAATGATTTCTTTCGAATGACGCGACGTTGCTACCTTGTCATATATCTTGTTAACTTTACCGTGCGGGTCAATCAAAAAAGTATATCGGCGCGCCAACTTGAGTATCCCAAGATTCCGCAACACGGCATAACGCTTGGTCACCTCGGCATCTTTGTCTGCCAACAACGGAAACGGAAGGGAATATTTCTTGGCAAAATCGGCATGGCTCTGGCTTTCATCCACGCTAATCCCCACCACTTGGGCACCCAACCCGGCCAATTTACTCAGATCATCACGAAAGTTGCATGCCTCCTCGGTGCAGCCCGGCGTGTCATCCTTCGGGTAAAAATACAGCACTAACCACTTCCCCTGAAAATCAGCCAACGTATAAATTTTTCCGTTCTGGTCGGGCAAACTGAAGTCCGGCGCGACTGCTCCAATTTTCGGCAACTCGCCCGCACGTGCCAACTGGCTTGCTATCAGCAGTGCCAATATGCTCAGCATACTAAATATTATCAATATCTTAATGCTATTCTCCTCATATTTTATTTTCAGGAATAACTCCGACAGTCCGCAATAATTCATTGTAGAAACGGAATCCGACCCAACACCGTAATGATACCAGCCGAACGCCATGTCGCGCTTATACTCAACGCAACAATAATCAATATAAGGAATTGTACTGCCCAAGAAAACCATGCGGACTTAAAACACGCGTCCGGCTTGTTTGAGGTTAGGCTGTATGTCTAGCTTATTAGCCTACCGAAGGATAAACCTATATATTTCGGCCTATGGTTTAAAGGGAATTTTGCTGATAATGTCTAGGGTGATGTATTTAGAGCCCCCCGTGTTACTTGGTCGGGGGTGTAATGCAGAGCGTTGAGTCGCTCCGAAGCGGAGCTTAACGAAGGGTAAAATATGAATCGCCCCGGGTTTTGAGGAGGCTCCAAATCTTGAGAGAATGGAGCCATGAACAAGACAAACAAATATTCCCCCGAAGTAAAAGAACGAGCAGT
>JBIIMQ010000017.1:0-21742 GCA_044337935.1 Candidatus Nitrotoga sp. | reverse complement strand
GGTGCATCCAAACGTACTGAAGCACGTTGGTATCGATAGCGAGAAATATCTGGGTTTTGCTTTTGGTATGGGCGTGGAACGATTGGCCATGCTTCGCTATGGTGTGAATGACCTTCGGTTATTTTTTGAAAATGACCTGCAATTCCTCAAACAGTTTAATTAATCATGCAATTTTCCGAATCGTGGCTACGCTCATTCATTAATCCGCCGCTCTCCGGTGAAGAACTGGCCCATTTGTTGACAATGGCCGGGTTGGAGGTAGAGGGAAGAGATGCGGTTGCGCCCGCTTTCGATAATGTTGTCGTTGCGCAGGTGCTGACCAAGGATAAGCACGCCGACGCCGATCGCCTGAATGTGTTGACTGTGGATGTAGGGCAGGCCGAGCCATTGAGTATCGTGTGCGGTGCGCAGAACGTCAGTGTCGGCATGAAAGCGCCTTGTGCGCTGGTCGGTGCAAAGTTGCCGGGTATTGAAATCAAGCAGGCCAAGGTGCGTGGCGTTGCATCGTTTGGCATGATGTGTTCGGAGAAAGAGCTTGGTTTGGCGGATGACAGCCAAGGGCTTATGGAATTGGCAGCTGATGCAGTGGTCGGGCAGAGTATACGCGGACACCTTGATCTGGATGATCATCAGATTACGCTGAAATTGACACCAAACCGCTGCGATTGTCTGTCGTTATATGGCGTCGCACGTGAAGTTTCCGCTTTGACAGGTTTGCCGCTACAGATCTTGCCCCGGGCAGATTTTAAACAAGGCGGCGATCGTGGATGCAAGGTGCGGGTGACGGCATCAGCTGCTTGTCCGCGCTATGCGGGGCGCGTGATTACCGGAGTAAACGCAAAATCAGCCACGCCAATGTGGATGGTGCAGCGTCTGGAGCGTTGCGGCTTGCGTAGTATCAGTGCGCTGGTGGACGTAACCAACTATGTATTGCTTGAGTTGGGTCAGCCGTTGCATGCGTTTGATTTGAATAAATTGAACGGTGGCATTGAAGTGCGTTCTGCCCGTGCAGGTGAAAGTTTAAAGCTGTTGAATGAGCAAGTGGTGAGCCTGAAAGAAGATATGCTGGTGATCGCCGATGATGCTCGGCCGGTTGCTTTGGCCGGCGTGATGGGCGGCGCGGATAGCGCGGTGGGCGATACAACTACGGATATTTTTTTGGAAAGCGCATTTTTTATGCCCGGTGTGATTGTTGGTAAATCGCGCCAATTGGGTTTCGGTTCCGACTCTTCGTATCGTTTTGAGCGCGGTGTGGATTTTTTAGCCACCAGAGAAGCATTGGATAGAGCTACGCAGCTGATCCTTGATATTTGTGGTGGACAGGCTGGTGTGGTAAATGAAGTGATGGAAGAATTGCCCGCGCGCAATCCAGTGAAGTTGCGCTTATCCCGGGTTGAGCGGGTGTTGGGTATTTTTCTGGAAGCGCAGGAGATCTCGCAGGTTCTGTCGCGCTTGGGCATGATTGTTCAGCAAAAGGGTGATGAATTCAGTGTGACGCCACCCAGTTACCGTTTTGATATTACTATCGAAGAAGATCTCATCGAGGAGATTGCGCGAGTCCATGGGTACGAGCGAATACAAGCAGTGCCGCCACAGGCATGTATGGCTATGTTGCCGCTGGTCGAGACGAAGCGGCCTATGGCGAAGTTACGCCAGGCCTTGGTGCAACGCGATTATCAGGAAACAATCACTTATGCCTTTGTAGACGCGGAGTGGGAGCGGGATTTGTACGGTAATACGGCACAGGTTGTATTGAAGAATCCAATCGCCAGCCAGATGAGCGTGATGCGCAGTAGTTTGCTGGGCGGGTTGCTCGCCGTTTTGCGATCCAATCTTGCACGCAAGGAACCGCGGGTTCGTCTGTTTGAGATTGGTGCGTGCTTTGCCGCCGAGGAAGGCGGGTATGCGCAGCATGAGCATGTGACCGGATTGGCATATGGTTCAGCGTTGCCGGAGCAGTGGGGTGAGGTTACCCGTAATGTGGATTTTTATGATGTGAAGGCAGATATAGAGGCGTTATTTGCTCCGGCACAATTAAGTTTTTCGGCATCTTCCCATCCTGCTTCTCATCCGGGGCGTTCTGCTCGAATTTCGCTGCGTGGGCAAGAGGTAGGGTGGGTAGGGGAGTTGCATCCAAAATGGTTGCAGCAATATGGAATCCCACAGGGGGTCGTGTGGTTTGAGGTTGGTTTGAGTGCCTTGGCATCACGTGATATACCGCACGTCGGCGAAATTTCAAAGTTTCCCCGGGTGCGTCGTGATCTTGCAGTAGTTGTAGATGAAAGTGTATCAGTCCAGTTGTTATTGGATGCTATGTTGGGTAGTCATGCTCCGTATGTGGCAGAAATAGCGCTGTTTGATCTGTATCGTGGTAAAGGTGTAGGGGATGGGAAAAAAAGCCTTGCATTCCGTGTGTTATTGCAAGATACTGAAAAAACGTTAATCGATAGTGAAATTGAATCAAGTATTGCGTGCCTTGCTGAAGTATTGCAACGGCATGGTGCGCAGTTGCGTATATAAGGGGTGATCAATGACATTGACTAAAGCAGAGCTCGCGGATTTACTGTTTGAAAAGGTTGGCTTGAATAAACGTGAGGCCAAGGACATGGTTGAGTCTTATTTCGAAGAAATTCGTGCTCAACTTGAACGTGGTGAAAGTGTCAAGCTGTCCGGTTTCGGTAATTTTCAGTTGCGGGAGAAACCTCAAAGGCCCGGGCGTAATCCAAAAACAGGAGAAGATATTCCTATTACAGCGCGCCGTGTAGTGACTTTTCATCCCAGCCAGAAACTTAAAAGTATGGTAGAAACAAATTATCATGGAAAACCCCAAGCTTAGTGCTGATCTTCCATCGATTCCAGCCAAGCGGTATTTCACTATTGGCGAAGTGAGTGAATTGTGCGGTGTGAAGGCGCATGTATTGCGTTACTGGGAGCAGGAGTTTGTCCAGCTGAAGCCTGTTAAGCGGGGTGGTAATCGACGGTATTACCAGCATCATGAAGTTTTGCTCATTCGCCGTATCCGGCAATTGCTGTATGAAGAGGGTTTTACTATCAGCGGGGCTCGTAGTCGATTGAATAATTGTGGTGGGACGCGGTTGGACGATTTGCAGCCGCAACCGCCTCAGCCGCCTGTTGGTTCGAGTGAGTTGCGTCGCGAACTTCGAGAAATACTTGCGTTGTTGGCATAGCCTTGTATTTTTGGCGTGATTGTTTTTAAGGTTGCTTTTCAATATTTATCACGGGAACTGTTTAATTTTAAAAAATTAACCCGTGGTTATTACTTCGTTCGAAATATTTCCCTGAATATTCCCTGTGTTATAATCAACGCCATTACTGCTGATATGGTTATGGTTCGTTGGATTGTTATATATCCTATTTAACTATGTGATATATATGATTGAATTGTTGTGTTGTTTTTGTAATGCTGGATTTTCATATTGAAATTTATAACTCCTCCATAAGGTAAATGAGGTTGCCGAATAAATTAATCATGTTGTTTACGTAAGGGAATGACGCAGTAAGGTCAATTTCCACTAACAGATTATTTTTGCTATAATCCGCGCAGTTTTCCAGATGGGCCTAGGCCCATTTTTTATTTGTGGGCATGATCATGGATGTGGCGAGATTGGTGGAAATGACGGTGACCGGCTTGGGATATGAGTTGGTTGACTTTGAGGTGTCGGGCAGAGGATTGATGCGTGTGTTGCTTGATAAACCATCGGGAATTACGGTGGATGATTGCGAATTGGTTAGTAATCAACTGACACGTTTGTTCGCGGTAGAGGGGGTGGATTATGGACGTCTTGAGGTTTCATCTCCTGGGTTGGACAGGCCAATTAAGAAGGAGGCGGATTTTATTCGCTTTTGCGGCAAAAAGGCTCAGTTGAAGTTGCGACTGCCAATGGCGGGTCGTAAAAATTTTACGGGTATTCTCGGCCATCTTCAGGATGGTGTGTTGCAGTTGGATGTGGATGGCACGCAGGTGTTGATTGAATTATCCAATTTGGATAAGGCGCATTTAGTCCCTACATTTTAATGGGATGGTCGCTTGGTTGCGACGAAGGATTTGCTTAAACCGAACGCTTTTAGAGCATGTTTTGTGCAGTGTTGATGGTTAATTTTGTAACAGGGAAGGGTAGTGTGGTTGCCTGTGCACTTGGCTAAGATGAAATTTAACACGGCAATTTAAGTATAGAAAATAAGCGAGTGGGCGTGGTAGTTTAAAAATTTCGGGTTGGTTGGAGGCGGTGATGAGTCGTGAAGTTTTATTATTGGTCGATGCGTTGGCACGTGAGAAAAACGTGGATAAAGAATTTGTGTTTGGCGCGCTGGAATCTGCTTTAGCGTCTGCCACCAAGAAGCGTTTTGCCGAAGAATCTGATGTTCGGGTCAATATTGATCGAAATACCGGTGAGTATGCGTCGTTTCGTTGCTGGCAGGTCATGGATGACGAGACTTTTGAAACGCCCGATCTGCATATCAAGCTAAGTGAGGCTCGGAAACGTAATCCGGATATTCAGTTGGGAGAGTTTGTTGAGGAGTCATTGGAGTCCATTGATTTTGGACGCATAGGTGCTCAGGCCGCGAAACAGGTGATTTTCCAGAAAATCCGCGATGCCGAGCGTGAGCAGATTCTGAATGACTTTATGGAACGGAAAGAGCATTTGGTGTCCGGTACGGTGAAGCGTATCGAGCGCGGTAATGCGATTATTGAGTTTGGCAAGATTGAAGCGTTGCTGCCACGTGATCAAATGATTCCGAAGGAGAATATGCGTGTGGGTGATCGTGTGCGCGCGTATTTGTTGCGGGTGGATCGTTCGGTACGCGGACCGCAAATTATTCTGTCGCGCATCACGCCTGAATTCATAATCAAATTGTTTGAACTTGAAGTGCCGGAAGTTGAGGAAGGATTACTTGAGATAGTCAGTGCTGCACGTGACCCCGGAGTTCGTGCAAAGATATCGGTGCGTTCCCACGATAAACGGATAGACCCGATTGGTACTTGCGTGGGGATGCGTGGCTCGCGGGTGCAAGCCGTAACCAACGAGTTGGCGGGTGAGCGTGTTGATATCGTCCTATGGTCTGAAGATCCTGCGGCATGTGTGATCAATGCGTTAGCTCCGGCTGACGTGACTAGCATAATGGTGGACGAAGACAGCCATAGCATGGATGTGGTTGTTGAAGAGGAGAATCTTGCGCAGGCTATTGGTCGAAATGGACAAAACGTGCGTTTGGCAAGTGAGCTGACCGGGTGGGAGCTCAATATTATGACCTCGGAGGAGTCCAGTCAGAAGAATGAGCAGGAATTTTCCAGGGTGCGTGAATTGTTCATGGATAAGCTTGATGTGGATGCCGAGGTTGCGGATATTCTGGTTCAGGAGGGCTTTAATACGCTGGAGGAAGTCGCTTATGTGCCGTTGAACGAAATGCTGGAAATCGAATCTCTTGATGAAGATACGGTGAACGAGTTGCGTAGCCGTGCGCGTAATGCTTTGTTAACTGCGGCAATTGTTAATGAAGAGCAGGTGGAACACAACATCGAGGATTTGGTTAAGCTTGAGGGCATGGACAAGGAAACTGCTCGCATTTTGGCAAATAATGGCGTTGGCACGCAGGAACAGTTGGCTGATTTGTCTGTGGATGAGCTGGTTGAACAGGCAGGTATAGATGAAGAGCGTGCAAATCGGTTAATTATCGCTGCACGTGCTCCTTGGTTTGCTGAATAGGACAGGCTAAGGACGATTTTTCGGCTGCCCTGCGGATTTTATGCCGCATATTTATGATGTTGTTGGGTGTCCGAATTGTGTGAAGGGTCGGTGTAATTGTTTGTGTGCATCCGATTTAATATGTTGCCGGACAAGAACGGGTGGGGTGTTAGTTTTGGCTGTTGTGGCTTGTTTCCGTTGAGTACTGAGAGCTATAAATCTCAAATTTTAGGGATTAAGGGGTGGTAATGGTGAAAATGAACGTAGCGCAGTTTGCCGGCGAGCTGAGTTTGCCGGTTGAATTGTTGCTTGAGCAATTGCAGGCAGCCGGGGTTGCCAAACATCAGGAATCAGACAGTATATCGGAACAGGACAAGGCGCAATTGCTGGAGCATCTGCACAGCACACATGGTGGTGGCAGTGCCAGAAGTAAGAAAATTACATTGACTCGCCGTGAAACAACGGAAATTAAGAAGGCGGATAGTACGGGTAAAGCTCGTATTATTCAGGTTGAGGTGCGGAAGAAGCGCGTGGTTGTGCCAATTTCATCCGTTTCGATGGAGGAGCAACCCGTTGCCGCTGTGGCAAAGGCCGCTCCGGCGCAAGTAGCAGTACCAAAAACACCGGCGGAAATATTGGGTGAGCAAGAAATCGCCCTGCGTACCGAAGAAGCACGTAACCAGGCAGAATTGGCCTTGCGTCAAGCGGCCGAAGTTCAAGCTAAAAACAAGAAAGAGAGCGCTAAGCGCAAAGTGACGCCCGCAGTTGAGCCGGTGGTGCCGCCTGTTGAGGTGTCGGAAGTCAAGGAAGAGGTTCCTGAAGTCCCGGAAATCAAGGTGGCTCCGGCTTCGGTTGCCAAGGTGGATGAGACGCTTGATGCCAAGCCTGATTTGGCTGAAGGCACATTGCATAAGCCTACGCCTAAACCCGGTGACAAGGTTGTTCGACCCGCAGCCAAAAAAGGTGCCAAAGCCGCCAGCGCAGACAAGGCGAGTCCGTGGACCGAGACGGGGCATAAAAAACGTACCCCGGCAGTGCTCGATACGCGTCCCGGTAATTGGACGGCTGGTCGTGGTGGTGCTAATCCGCGTCATCACGTCAAGCACACTAAGCAGGAGGAGGCTGCCCCGCATGCTTTCTCCATGCCGACCGAGCCTGTCGTACATGAGGTTACGGTGCCGGAGACGATATGTGTCGCTGAATTAGCGCAGAAAATGTCTATCAAAGCTATTGAAATTATCAAGGCGTTGATGAAATTAGGTTCCATGGTGACCATCAATCAGGTGCTGGACCAGGAAACCGCAATGATTGTGGTGGAAGAATTGGGTCATATTGCCAAACCGGCAAAAGTGGATGATCCCAGCGTGTATTTGACAGAAGCTGAAGATCAAAAAAATGCTCCTCTCGAGCCGCGTGCGCCGGTAGTTACCGTGATGGGTCACGTTGATCATGGTAAAACATCATTGCTGGATTATATCCGTCGAACCCGTGTTGCCAGCGGTGAAGCAGGTGGTATAACCCAGCACATTGGTGCTTATCATGTGGATACCCCGCGTGGCATGATTACATTCCTTGATACGCCGGGCCATGAGGCATTTACGGCGATGCGGGCGCGTGGTTCAAAAGTGACCGATATCGTGATTTTAGTGGTAGCAGCCGATGATGGAGTTATGCCACAGACCAAAGAGGCGATTCATCATGCCAAGGCAGCCAACGTACCCATCGTGGTGGCGGTGACCAAGATTGACAAGCCTGATGCCAATTCCGAGCGCGTTAAACAGGAATTGGTTGCAGAAGGTGTGGTGCCGGAAGATTGGGGTGGTGATGCCATGTTTGTTGAAGTGTCTGCGAAGAACGGGCAGGGTATCGACTCTTTGTTGGAGAGCGTGTTGTTGCAAGCAGAATTGTTGCAACTTACTGCGCCTAAACAAAGCTTGGCCAAGGGTATTGTGATTGAAGCCAGATTGGATAAAGGTAAAGGGCCGGTGGCGACCATACTGGTGCAGTCCGGTACGTTAAAGCGGGGCGATGCAGTGCTGGTCGGCGTGGTGTCCGGGCGTGTGCGTGCCATGCTGGATGAGAATGGTAAGGCAATAAACGAGGCTGGGCCGTCGATTCCAGTAGAGATTCAGGGATTGTCCGAAGTGCCTATGGCGGGTGAAAGTGTGCTGGTACTTGCTGATGAGAAAAAAGCACGCGAAATTGCCTTGTTCCGCCAAGGTAAATTCCGCGCTGTGAAACTGGCCAAGCAGCAGGCCGCCACATTGGAAAATATGTTCGAGCAGATGGCGGAAGGCGAGATGCGAACGCTGCCATTGATTATCAAAGCGGACGTGCAGGGTTCCTGTGAGGCCATTGCTCACGCGCTGCAAAAACTATCCATCGATGAAATTAAAGTAAACTTGATACACAGTGCTGTCGGTGCGATCAGCGAATCCGATATTAACCTGGCGCTGGCTTCCAAAGCGATTGTAATCGGCTTTAATACCCGTGCCGATGCTGCCGCACGCAAGCTGGCGGAATCCAGCGGCGTGGATGTACGTTATTACAATGTTATCTATGAAATGGTGGATGAGATTAAAGCGGCTCTGTCAGGCATGCGTGCTCCGGAAAAGAAAGAGAGTATTCTGGGTATGGTGGAAGTGCGTCAGGTGTTTGTTATCTCCAAGGTCGGTACTGTAGTTGGTTGTTATGTGACCAATGGCATAATCAAGCGCAATTCGCAGGTGCGTGTGCTGCGTAATAACGTGGTGATTCATACTGGCGAACTGGATTCGTTGAAACGGTTCAAGGATGATGTCAAGGAAGTTCGGACAAATTTCGAGTGTGGCCTGTCATTGCGTAACTTTAATGATCTCGAAGTGGGTGATCAGCTTGAAGCGTTTGAAATAATCGAAGTGGCTCGCTCATTAAATGCCTAAAGGTTATGTAAGAACAGATCGAATAGCCGAACAGATTCAGCGTGAGTTGGCGCAACTGTTGCGCCTTGAAGTGAAAGATCCGCGTGTTCGAATGGTTACTCTTACTGGAGTCGAGGTGACTAGGGATTATTCCCACGCTAAAGCGTTCTATACAGCTCTGGGCGGTGCGGATGCTGCGGTACAGCGAGGTTTAGAGCATGCGAGCGGCTATTTGCGTAGCCAGTTGGCACATTCAATGAAGCTACGCATTATGCCGCAACTTCATTTTGTTTATGATCCGTCGATAGAGCGCGGTGCACATTTGTCGCAGCTTATTGATCAGGCGGTAGCCAGCGATAAAGCGCTGCACGATTCTTCCCGATCTTCTTTGGACAATATATCAATAGAGGGTGAGGCTGACCCTGTTTCCTAGTGCTGTTTCCCGGTGTGGATTGAAGGGCGTTTCGAGAAAGTAATAATGACTCGCATGATGCGCTCATTGGACGGTGTTTTATTATTCGATAAGCCTTTGGGGCTCAGTTCCAATATTGCCATGCAAAGGGTGCGCCGTTTGTTCCAGGCGGAGAAAGCCGGGCATACAGGGACACTGGATCCTTTGGCGACGGGGTTGTTACCAGTTTGTTTTGGCGAGGCTACTAAATTCACCAATTCGTTATTGGACGCAGATAAGACTTATTGTGCATTGATTCGACTTGGTCAAACCACCACCACGGGTGATGCCGAAGGCGAAATAGTAAATACCTGTGCGGTAGATCTGGATAAAGAACGGATAGCTGCGGTTTTGCGCGATTTTACAGGTGAAATTCAGCAGATGCCGCCGATGTACAGTGCCCTTAAGCATAAGGGGAAGCCGTTATATGAATACATTCGTAATGGTGAAACGGTAATACGTGCAGGCCGCAACGTAACCATATATGAGCTGGTGCTGGAGCGGTTTGCCGGTGATGAGATGGAGATCACGGTGCGTTGCAGCAAAGGGACTTATGTGCGCACATTAGCTGAGGATATTGGACTGGCATTGGGATGTGGTGCACATCTGCAAGGGTTACGCCGTACAGCGATTGGCCGGTTTGGTGTTGGGGGAGCGCACAATCTGGAACAGATGGAGTCGGTCACCATGCTGGAACGAGAAGCTTTTGTTTTACCGGTGGATAGTTTACTGCAAGATTTACCGGTGTTGGAGTTGGATGCGGTACAGGTGACTCGCATTGCTCAGGGACAGCGACTCGCTGTTGAAGTGGCATTGCCGGATGGGAAAGTTCGTTTGTATGGAGCCGGGCATTTTGTCGGGATAGCTGATCTCGCGGGGCGGTTGTTGACCCCGGTGAGGATGTTATCCGGTGTGGCAAAAAGTGCTGCCCATCTGGAATAGGTTTTTTTGATTTCAAGATATTTTTGATGAAGATTGCACGGAAAATTAATCCGGGCGTGAGTCAATAAATCTGGAAGGATGAAAAAGTGGATGTTAATTCTTGAGGTATTGGACGAATTAATGTAGTTGTTGGATAGCGTTCTTGTCCGAATAGACTTGAGCAACCGCCGCATTCAAGAGTAAAATGCGGCACTTTTTTATTTAGTGGAGTATGAATATTATGTCTATTACGGCAGCGCAAAAAGCGCAAATTGTGACTGATTATCAGCGCGTCAAAGGTGATACAGGATCACCGGAAGTACAGGTTGCACTGATGACAGCGCGTATCAATTATTTGACAGGTCATTTTAAAGAACACATAAAAGACCATCACTCTCGTCGCGGTCTGTTGCGGTTGGTGAGCCGTCGTCGCAAGCTTCTGGATTACCTGAGGGGTAAAAATGAAGATAGTTACCGTGCATTGATTCAACGATTGGAATTGCGCAAGTAGTACTTCATAAGTGGTATTTATCAGTAGTACTTAATAAGTGGGCCGCAGGTGTGCCCACGGTTCCGGGTAAATTATCCCAATGGCCTTACCCCATGGTGCATTAGCACCACGTTATGTACAGAGAGGCGAATTTTGAGTCACTACAAGAAAACATTAGCGTATGGCAATCATCAGCTCACCTTGGAAACTGGGGAAATCGCACGTCAGGCCAGCGGAGCAGTTATGGTCAGCCTGGATGACACGGTTATTCTGGTGACTGTAGTAGGCAGGAAAGATGTTAAGCCCGATCAGGATTTCTTCCCACTGACCGTGGATTATCAGGAGCGTACTTACGCTGCCGGTAAAATTCCGGGAGGCTTTTTCCGGCGAGAAGGGCGCCCAAGCGAAAAGGAAGTACTAACGTCTCGTTTGATTGATCGTCCGTTGCGTCCGCTATTCCCGGCAGGTTTTTATAATGAAGTACAAATCGTTGCTACGGTGGTATCTTCCGATAGCCAGATTGACTCTGATATCCCTGCCATGATTGGTGCCTCCGCTGCGTTGGCACTATCCGGTATTCCGTTTGATGGCCCTATAGGTGCGGCACGTGTGGGTTATGTTAACGGCGAGTACGTGCTTAATCCGACTGCAGCTGAATTAGAATCATCCAAGATGGACTTGGTGGTTGCTGGTACGGGGCAGGCGGTTTTAATGGTGGAATCGGAAGCACAGGAATTATCCGAAGAGGTCATGCTGGGTGCAGTTGTATTTGGTCACAAACAAATGCAAGCGGTGATTCAGGCGATTAACGAAATGGCGGATGCAGTTGGTGCGCCGAATTGGGATTGGAGTGCGCCTGCCCATGACGCTGAGTTGAGTTCAAAAATTGTCGAATTGGCGGAAAGTGGCTTGCAGCAAGCCTACGCCATACGTGAAAAACAGGCACGCACCAATCAGGTAGATGCAATTCGCACGCGCGTGCTGGAAGCTATCACAGCCTCGGAAAATGGTTCGGTGCAAAAAAATCACATTAATGATTTGTTTCAGGCGCTGGAATCCAAGATTGTTCGCGGTCAGATATTAAGTGGCGAACCTCGTATTGACGGGCGCGACACACGAACCGTGCGCCCTATTACTATTCGTACCGGCGTACTGCCGCGTACACACGGTTCAGCCCTGTTTACCCGTGGAGAAACTCAGGCGCTAGTAGTAGCGACACTGGGTACTGTGCGTGACGCGCAGAAAATTGATGCGTTACAAGGTGAGTATCTGGATCGTTTCATGCTCCATTATAATTTCCCGCCATACTCTACCGGTGAGACTGGTCGTGTAGGTACGCCGAAGCGACGCGAAATTGGTCATGGTCGTTTGGCTAAACGTGCACTGGTTGCAACGTTGCCGGGTGAGGAAGAATTTGGATATTCCATGCGCGTGGTTTCTGAAATTACCGAATCTAATGGATCCAGTTCAATGGCTTCGGTATGCGGTGGCTGCCTCGCGATGATGGATGCCGGTGTACCCGTCAAGGCTCATGTGGCAGGTATCGCTATGGGATTGATTAAAGAAGGTAACCGTTTTGCTGTACTGACCGATATTCTTGGTGATGAAGATCATCTCGGCGATATGGATTTTAAGGTTGCTGGATCGGAGCAGGGGATTACTGCGCTGCAGATGGACATTAAGATCAACGGAATTACGAGTGAGATTATGCAGGTTGCTTTGAACCAGGCACGTGAAGGACGCATGCATATTCTGGGCATTATGAAGCAGGCTATGCCTACTGTGCGTGAAGAAGTGTCGATACATGCGCCACGAATGATAAAAATCCGGATTAATCCTGAGAAAATTCGGGATGTGATCGGCAAGGGTGGTGCCGTGATACGGGCGTTGACCGAGGAAACCGGTACAACGATCGATATCGATGACGAAGGTAATGTAACAATTGCCAGTGTCAGCGGTGAAGGTGGGATGCTGGCGAAAAAACGTATCGAGGATATTGTTGCGGAAGTTGAGGTGGGCAAGGTTTATGAAGGCCCGGTTGTCAAGCTGTTGGATTTTGGCGCGATTGTGAATATCTTGCCCGGGAAAGATGGTTTGTTGCATATTTCGCAAATCTCGAATGAACGCGTTAACGTAGTATCGGATGTTCTGAAAGAAGGCCAGGTGGTAAAAGTCAAAGTGCTGGAGGCGGATGAGAAGGGTCGCTTGCGCTTGAGTATGAAGGCGCTTATTGTGGCGGAGCCTGAAGCGCCAGCTGCCGAGTAACCGGTTATAAATAGTAAATAAAAAAGCCCCTGAGTACGGGGCTTTTTTATTGGGTAAATAAAATTAAAAATGCTTCGAAATATACATTGCAAACGGGATGAATAAACCGACTACCTGCGATATTTTCTGCGCCGTGATAGACAATTTCGGCGATATTGGCGTGTGCTGGCGGCTGGCGAAACAACTGGCGCATGAACATGGGATGACAGTGCGATTGTGGGTAGATGATTTGTCGAGTTTTCGTCGGCTGCATTCGGCAATCAATCCTGAAATGCCAATACAGCATTGTTTGGGCGTGGAGATCCGGCACTGGAGCTTAACGTTTCGGGAGAATTTATTTGCGAAGATTGAGCCGCCGCAATTAGTGATTGAGGCGTTCGCGTGCAAGTTGCCCGAGTGCTACGTGGCAGCGATGGCGGTGCAAGAGTGCAAGCCGATCTGGATTAACCTGGAACATCTCAGTGCGGAAGATTGGGTGGCCGGCTGTCACTGCTTGCCTTCGCCCCATCCTTCCTTGCCGCTTACCAAATATTTTTTTTTCCCGGGGTTTGTTCCGCAAACGGGTGGTTTGCTGTTGGAGAGTGATCTTATTAAACGGCGTGATGCATTTCAAAGCGAGTTGCACGTGCAGGTCGAATTTTGGCGCGCATTGGGTGTGCCATCACCCAAGCCTGATGAGATACGCATTTCGTTATTTTGTTATGAAAATATCATGTTGCCAAAATTATTTGACGCGTGGGCAAAATACAATATGCCAATACTGTGTTTAGTGCCGGAAGGTTGTGTGCTGCCTAAGGTGGCAACTTATTTCGGTCGGGAATTCATTGTGGCCGGGGACATATTACGGCACGGTAATTTGGAAGTTCGGGTATTGCCATTTGTGGAGCAGGATCGCTACGACGAGTTGTTGTGGGCCTGTGATATCAATTTTGTTAGAGGAGAGGATTCCTGCGTGCGTGCGCAATGGGCGGGCAAGCCATTTGTCTGGCATATTTATCCCCAGCAGGATGGTGCGCATATTGAGAAATTAAATGCTTTCATGAAGTTGTATTGTGCCGGGCTGGAGCAGGGCGCAGTACAGGCGTTACATGGATTGTGGGAAGGTTGGAATATTGGGCAGAATAGAGACCAGGTAATTCCGACAAATTTTAAGCCGGTATGGGATGGATATTGGGCGTGCCGGGCAATATGGCAAAGACATGCAACCGCTTGGTCGCAATATCTATCGGGGAATAATCTTGTGTTGAATTTGCTGAATTTTGCCCGGAAAATTGATAGAATGCGCAGCTCTGAATATTAACCAGGCTTAGGGTAGGCAGATATGAAAATAGCGCAAGAGTTGCGGGCGGGAAATGTTGTCATGATCGGCAATGATCCCATGGTGGTTTTAAAAGCTGAATATACCCGTTCTGGCCGTAATGGTTCGGTAGTTAAAATGAAATTCAAAAATTTGTTGACGGACTCGCCGAGCGAAGCAATATATCGGGCGGATGACAAATTTGAAGTGGTATTGCTCGATCGGAAAGAGGTTACCTATTCTTATTTTGCCGATCCCATGTATGTGTTCATGGATGCCGATTACAATCAGTATGAGGTGGAAAAAGAGAATTTGGGTGACTCGCTAAATTATCTTGAAGATGGAATGGCTTGCGAAGTGGTCTTTTATCAGGACAAAGCTATTTCGGTTGATCTCCCCAATTCAGTCGTACGTGAAATTATTTACACTGAACCGGCGGCGCGTGGCGACACATCCGGCAAAGTAATGAAGTCTGCCAAAATTGGCTCGGGCCTTGAATTGCAAGTGGCTGCATTTTGCGAAATTGGCGATCAAATTGAAATCGATACACGCACCGGTGAATTTAAGCGTCGTATTAATGCTTGATGACGTAAAAATATTAAGCTTGCATCAAACGTTGCCCGCGTAGTTATTCAGCTGTAATTATTAAACTGTTTTTGCGGTGGAGCTCAGGTTTCACCGCCTCATCTTAGCTATTCCCCCCACGTTGCACGGTCACACAATTGGCATGGAATTATGTCCCGATTACGGGAAGGTTTCGGCCAAGAAGATAGAATGAGCCGCTGGGTAAAGTGATTGCATGGGATTGCACTGTGCGTGTAAAAGTTTACTTTCACTGGGTGAGCATACCTGCCAAGTATTACATTTGCCCGGATCGTTGTCTGTCGAGAGCATGTCTACCTTTTTGCCTGATTAATGTTGTGATGATTTACGTTACCATAGTCAGCTGGTGTGTATACCAATCGGTTGCGCGCTCGCTTCAACTTGATGATTGTGTAGTTAAGGTTGGGAAACAGTGGATATGTACAATAATACCGATAGGAATTCAGTTTTAAACCAAAACGGTAGTATATTCGGTCACCTTAATGAAAAAGGAGAAATGCCATGAGTATGATGAAGGAGTTTAAAGAGTTTGCCGTCAAGGGCAATGTTATCGACATGGCTGTCGGTATTATTATCGGTGCGGCATTTGGTAAAATTGTCTCGTCCTTTGTGGGGGATGTGATTATGCCCCCGATTGGAGTTCTTCTGGGCGGGGTTGATTTTTCCAGTTTGGCGTTCATCGTGCAGGAGGCAAAAACAGGCGTGCCGGCCGTTGCGATCAGTTACGGGAAATTTATCCAGTCTGTAATTGATTTTTCGATTATTGCTTTTGCGATGTTTGTAGCAATAAAAGCGATAAATTCATTAAAGAGACAGTCGGAAGAGAAGCCAGCAGAGGCACCAAAAATTTCAAATGAAGAGATTCTTCTTGCGGAAATTCGTGATTTGCTTAAAGAACGAAAATAAGCCGAATAATCGGTGTGTTTTAAAGGCCGTTGATGCGTGATAACTAACGATGAGAAGGCCACAAGATTTAGGTTAAGGTAAAATACGCCGCAATTTTAGTAAACGGAGCGTACGCACATGGCAGTAAAATCCCAAAAAACGCCTAGCTTTGAGGTGGCACTGGCCGAGCTGGAGCAGGTAATCGCCGACATGGAAGTGGGTAAGCTGTCATTGGAAGAATCACTATCTGCTTACCGGCGCGGTACTGAATTATTGCAGATTTGCCGGGGCCGTTTGGAGGATGCGCAACAACAAGTGCGTATTCTGGAAGAAGGTACGCTTCAAAATTTTGTCGTTAACCCCAACAGTACGAGCGGTTTTGCCAAGCAAGAAGATGACTAAACCCGAGATGCCTGGTATTGATTTTCAGATTTGGGTTCGCTCTCATCAAAGTCGCTTCGAAGATCAATTAAAACAATTATTACCACAGCCGGACATTGCTCCCCAGCGGCTGCACGCTGCCATGCGTTATAGCGTATTGGGTGGCGGTAAACGGGTACGTCCGTTGTTGGCTTTTGCCGCCGGTGATTTGGTCGGGGCGGATGTGCGGCGTACCGACATAGTTGCGGCCGCCGTTGAGTTGATTCACGCCTATTCACTGGTACATGACGATATGCCGTGCATGGACGATGATGAACTTCGGCGGGGTAAACCCACGTGCCACGTCGAGTATGATGAAGCCACGGCACTGCTGGTAGGTGACAGTCTGCAAAGTTTGGCATTTCAATTGCTGGCAGAGCATCAGCTTAGTGATGACCCCGCCCAACAATTGGCCATGGTCAAGTTACTGGCAATGGCATCCGGGTCGCGTGGTATGGCGGGCGGTCAGGCGATTGATTTAATGAGTGTGGGTAACCGGCTGAGCATACCCGAACTCGAATTTATGCATATTCATAAAACCGGAGCGCTGATCCGTGCGGCTGTTTTGCTCGGTGCCAAGTGCGGTGATGCGTTGGGAGAGACGGAACTGTCCAAACTTGATCGTTATGGAAAATGTGTGGGATTAGCGTTTCAAGTGGTGGATGACGTGCTTGATAGCGAGGCAGATACCCAAACTTTGGGTAAGACGGCGGGCAAGGATGCCGAACAGGACAAGCCCACATATGTCACGCTGCTCGGTGTGCAGGCTGCCAAGCGGATGGCCGCAGAATTGCATCAGGAAGCACTGGAAGTGTTGGATGTGTTTGGCGAGCCGGCGCGTCGCTTACGTGAACTTGCTGATTTTATTTTATTAAGAAAGTTTTGATGGCTTCGTTGCTTAATACCATCAATACGCCGGAAGATTTGCGTCAGCTGGATCACAGGCAGCTCCCCCAACTGGCGGACGAGTTGCGCCGGTTTTTGGTGGAGTCCGTAAGTAAGACGGGTGGTCACCTGTCTTCCAATCTTGGCACGGTAGAATTAACTATCGCCTTGCACTATGTTTTTAATACACCGGATGACAGATTGGTGTGGGATGTAGGCCACCAAACTTACGCACACAAGATACTGACGGGGCGGCGCGAGGCGATGCAAACTCTGCGCATGGCCGGGGGGATTTCCGGTTTTCCCCAACGTGCGGAGAGTATTTACGATGCCTTTGGTACTGCGCACTCCAGTACATCTATCAGTGCCGCTTTGGGAATGTCGGTGGCAGCGAAAATTGATGGCAGTAATCGTTGTGCGGTGGCGATCATCGGTGATGGTGCGATGAGCGGCGGCATGGCATTTGAGGCGCTTAACAATGCCGGTGCGATGAATACTAACCTGCTGGTGGTGCTCAACGATAATGACATGTCCATCTCGCGGCCGGTCGGTGCGCTCAATAATTATTTTGCCAAACTGATGTCGGGACGTTTTTATTCTGCCATGCGACGCGGCAGTGAAAAAATGCTGAAAGGCATGCCGCCGGTGCTTGAATTTGCCAAGCGTGCCGAGGAGCACGTCAAAGGCATGATTACACCGGGCACGTTATTTGAAGAATTTGGTTTCAATTACATCGGCCCCATTGATGGACATGATCTCGATACGCTGATTACAACACTCGGTAATATACGTCAGCTCCAAGGGCCGCAATTCCTGCATGTCGTCACGCGAAAAGGCAAGGGCTACTCCCATGCCGAGGACGATTGCCTGCTTTACCACGGTGTCGGAAAATTTGATCCTGAGCAGGGCATTGTTGTTGCGCCCGCTTCGAAAAAGGTTGGGCAAACCAGAAAGCCTACCTATGCACAGGTTTTTGGCGAATGGCTGTGTGATATGGCAGAGCAGGACAAGCGTTTGGTGGGAATCACGCCTGCCATGTGCGAAGGTTCCGGCATGGTTGAATTCTCAAAAAAATTCCCGCAACGGTATTTTGATGTCGGCATTGCCGAACAACACGCGCTGACTTTTGCCGCCGGGCTTGCATGCGACGGGTATAAGCCGGTAGTGGCGATTTATTCCACTTTCTTGCAACGGGCTTATGATCAACTAATACACGATGTCGCGATTCAAAATTTGCCGGTGGTGCTGGCGATAGACCGTGCCGGGCTGGTTGGTGCGGATGGCGCCACGCATGCGGGAAGTTTTGATTTGAGCTTTTTGCGCTGCATTCCCAATATGACAGTCATGGTTCCTGCCGACGAAAATGAATGTCGCCAGTTGTTGTATACCGCGTTCCGGATGGATACCCCGACAGCCGTGCGTTACCCGCGTGGTTACGGGCCCGGTGTTGAATTGCACAAGGAAATGCAGGCGTTGCCTTTGGGTAAGGGTGAGGTACGTCGTGCAGGTTCGGGCGTGGCGATTTTAGCCTTTGGGACGATGCTTGCCCCGGCGCTTGGTGCTGCGGATGCGCTTAATGCCACGGTTGCCAACATGCGTTTTGTTAAGCCGCTGGATACCGAGCTGGTGTTACAGTTAGGACGCGAGCACGCGTTGCTGGTAACGGTGGAAGAAAATACCATCCAGGGCGGTGCCGGTAGTGCGGTGGCCGAGTGCTTGCAACAACACGGCATGACAAATGCATTGCTTCAGCTTGGATTGCCGGATCGATTCCTGGAGCAAGGAGAAACAGAAAAAATGTTGGTCACGTGCGGGTTGGACGCAATAGGTATTGCTGCTGCAATTCGTCAGAGACTGTCCCAGGAAAGTGGGTGTTGAATTGTCGGGAATGTATATTGATAGCGATATATTGGGTTCGTAATACGTGTCCCGGTAATTGGAAAAATCGGATTGCTAAGAGTCAGATGAATACTCGTTTGAAAAATGCTCCAGATAAGTTAATAATTACAAACTATAAACATATTTGACTGTAAAAAATAACTGCGTAGTTGTTATGTAGTAGTAAGATGTGTTGCGACATAATTTTAAACATATATGGAGGATTAACCATGTCACTGCGGATTAATGATGAAGCACCGAATTTTACTGCCCCCACAACGCAAGGCACCATCAATTTTCATGAGTGGATTGGCAATGGTTGGGCAATATTGTTTTCCCATCCCAAAGACTTTACGCCAGTTTGCACAACCGAATTGGGATACATGGCAAAACTGGAGCCTGAATTTAAGAAACGGAATTGCAGAATCGTTGGATTAAGTGTGGATCCGGTGGAGAACCATACAAAATGGGCAAACGATATTCAGGAAACGCAAGGCTACGCGGTTAATTATCCGATGATCGGGGATGAGAATTTAACGATAGCCAAGCTTTACAACATGTTGCCCGCTGATGAGGCAGGCACATCCGAGGGTCGCACTGCAGCGACCAACGCAACTGTCCGCTCTGTTTTTATCATCGGCCCGGATAAAAAAATTAAACTGATGTTGACCTACCCGATGTCCACAGGCCGAAATTTCGATGAAATTTTGCGTGTGTTGGACTCCATGCAATTAACAGCCAAATACAAAGTTGCCACGCCTGTTAATTGGAAGGATGGCGATGATGTGATTATCGTACCTGCGGTATCGGATGACGACGCAAAAACAATGTTTCCGGATGGTTGGAAAACAGTTAAACCCTATTTGCGCGTAGTCAAGCAACCGGGTAACCGTTAATTTAAACGGGAACCTTCTGGTCAATGCCGCGAGGTTCCCCCGAGATTAGACTTCCTTTATCTTTTCTGCTTATGTCTCTGACTGTGTGTTGACTTACCTGCAGATAGCCTGAAGTGGTTTGGGCGAACCTAACCATCATCCGGTGTTAATTCTCCTGATTTTCGGTACGTGGTAATGTTGGCGTTTTCTGTTTGTGCCCATTAGATAATTTATGCCCCGTGGGTTCTTGCCCGTTATTACCGGGGTAATGGTTAGTGGCATTCGTGTTACAAATCTCGCTGCAGGATTTGGTTTTGGATAGGATTGATTTTGTCAAAGTAAAGAATGTGATATTGCTAGTGTGTTATTTCGAAGGTCAAGCGCAAATATGAATTCTCCTCAAACTACGCCTATTCCGGACGTCCAGAATATGGCCGACACGCGCCATTTGGCGATCAATAAAGTTGGTATCAAGGGTATTCGCCATCCCGTGCAGGTCAAAGACAAAAACGTGGGCGTACAGCATACGATTGCCACGTTTAATATGTATGTGCATCTGCCGCACAATTTCAAAGGCACGCACATGTCGCGCTTTGTCGAGATACTTAACCAGCACGGGCGGGAAATTTCCGTAGAATCGTTTGAAAGCATTCTACGGGAGATGATAGTGAAGTTAGAGGCCCAGTCCGGCCACATCGAAATGAGCTTCCCTTACTTTATCAATAAGGCCGCCCCGGTATCCGGTGTGCAAAGCTTGCTGGATTATGATGTGACCTTTATGGGTGAAATTAATAACGGGCAATACCGTTTTACCATGAAGGTGGTCGTGCCGGTCACCAGCTTGTGTCCGTGCTCCAAAAAAATATCTGAGCGGGGTGCGCATAATCAGCGCTCACATGTGACGATTACTGTCCGTACCAGCTGCTCTGTGTGGATAGAAGAGGTGGTGCGTTATGCCGAGGAGCAGGCATCCTGCGAACTGTATGGTCTGCTTAAACGCCCGGATGAAAAGTTTGTCACTGAACGCGCTTACGACAACCCCAAATTTGTTGAAGACATGGTGCGCGATGTCGCCGCAGCGCTCAATCGTGACGAGCGTATTGAGGCGTATGTGGTTGAGTCGGAGAATTTTGAATCAATACATAATCATTCTGCTTATGCATTGATAGAGTGTGATAAGAGTTTGAACGGTTAAGAGAATTGCTGGAGCATTTCTTGTGCGGCAAAAATTAAATCAAAACTGTCTCTGAAGTCTTGACTAGGTTTGTGCGTTACCGGAAAGGTAGTAGGTTTAGCAAGTTTGGAGAGACCGGCGGATAAATGCTATTCATAAGGAATTATTGGGAGAGTGTAAGTGACGAAAGCCACATTTCCTGGCGGATCGAAATCTAGGGTCACCCGTGCTGGTGAACACATTCGCCAGGACGTAGCAACTGTTGATGATTTACGTGTAATCGATGAGTGGCGTGCAGCGCATCGTGGCGTGTTGAATACCTTTCAAGCGATTCTTAGGAATCGCACGCGGGGAACAAGAGTATCTGTCGCTCAACGCCACAAACGGAAGATGACAATTTTCGACAAGCTAATTCGTCTGCCGGGAATGCAGCTGGCAAGAATGGATGATGTTGCAGGGTGTCGCCTAATTTTTCGCTCACTCAAAGAGCTACAAGCATTTCGATCAAAGTTCCACAAAGCCAGATTTAATCACAAACTTCGTAATGAGCCGGATAAATACGATTACATAAAGAAACCGAAACAGACCGGATACCGTGGCATTCACGATGTCTATGAATACAATGCTAACTCTGAGGTTGGCAAGGCTCTTGTCGGTCTCTGCATTGAGCTTCAGTATCGAACTCTAGTTCAACATGCATGGGCAACTGCTGTTGAGGTTATTGGTTTCATCACTCAGAGTCAGCCCAAGTTTCAACGCGGTGACACTCGTTATGAGAAAGCAATGGCTTAAGCCAGTGAGCTGCTCGCCCGTGCTCACGAGAAACTAACAGGTCCCTTTGAATCGCCCCGGATTTCGTGGAGGCTATTT
Source organism: Candidatus Nitrotoga sp. (assembly GCA_044337935.1). GTDB lineage: Bacteria > Pseudomonadota > Gammaproteobacteria > Burkholderiales > Gallionellaceae > Nitrotoga. The sequence continues at coordinate 123 of JBIIMQ010000017.1, read as the reverse complement.
GGTTTAAGTAACTCTGGCAGAATCCGAGTTGGCTAACTGCCGATAATATTGTGCCTCAGCTTCTGCCGGCGGTATATAGCCGATAGATCCCAACAATCGCTGGTGATTGAACCAGGACACCCA
>JBIIMQ010000104.1:0-7030 GCA_044337935.1 Candidatus Nitrotoga sp. | reverse complement strand
TTTGCGGGCGCTGATGGGGCAACGACCCAAATTACTGATTGAATTCCAGGCAGTGTGTCAGAGTCCCATCCGGAAGGTTCCCGGACGGACTGAATTTCAGCGCGGTATTCTCAGCAAAGATGAAAATGGCGGATGGGTGGTGCATACAACAGGTGCCCAGTGCTCCGGTATTCTTAGTTCGATGAGTAAAGCGAATTGTTTTATTGTGATACCTGCTTCGCAAGGGAAAATTGAAGTTGGTAGTATTGTGCAAGTACAACCGTTTTAGTGCGGGTGAAACATTATTCCGATAAATTTACGGGAATAACATAAGCCCAGTAATTTCACCGGAACTATTTGAAATTCTTTTAGCTTACAGAAGATAAATATGGAAAATGAATCTGATGAGTCCATTATAAACGCGACCATGGAGAATAATTTGGAGGGCATGAAGGATGCACTTCGATTGGGCGCAGATATAAATATCCAAAATTTTTTTGGAAAAACGGCGTTGCACTATATTGAAAGTGTAGAGGCAGCACAGTGGTTAATCGATAACGGCGCCGATCCAAACATTGTTGATTACAACAACCGTCCTCCGATATTTGACGTTAATGATCCTGAACTTGCCATTTTTTTGATCAACCATGGTGCCGATGCCAAATTTAAAGATAAGGATGGCTTAACTTCCCTGTACATATGGGTTGACTTCCCTGAAGTGGTTAAATGTTTGCTGGCGGCGGGTGCCGATCCCAATGTTCAGCTTGAAACGGGAAGTATGATTATTAAAAAAGGGAATACCGCGTTACATAAGGTTGGAAATTTGGAGTCTGCCCAGATTCTGGTTGAACATGGCGCAAATTTCATGATCAAAAACATAGAGAAAGCAACACCGGATCAAACGACAAGTGGCGAGGTGCGACGCTACCTCAAGACGATGCGTGAACAAAACAGTTTGTTGCCAGCCGATGCCCAGAAAACATTCGCCGAGCCTGCTGCGCCGAACAATACGGATAACAGGCTAATGGGCGATACAACTGTTTATCACACCAAGCCATAATTTTTTCGGATAAAAAACCTTAAAGACAGGTGAAGTGCGGGGCTTTGGGTAGCCCGCTGCGCTTTGATGTTGTGGTGTTACGTGTCGTGCCACGTGCGGTGACACGATAGATAAGTAACCCGGCTGAATTCAAGAAACGTGGCGGGTTTATTTACTCTGCCAATGCAACTGTTTTGATCATGGCATACACGACCAGTCCTTCGCGTAAATTTAATCGATCGCGCGACCATGCAGTAATTTCAGCAAACAAATTTTGCCCTCCCTGTAATTGTAATCCGAGTAAAACGTGTCCCTCGCGAGCGGGATCTATTCGTTTTATTGTCACCTGAAAGATATTCAGAAGACTGGTACTTTCGGGTTTACCGAGGGCGATCCCAACATCTTTGGCGAGTATACGCAAACGCTGCGGTCTGCCCGTACCTTCCAAATAAATAGGGGTGCTCAACCAGAAGCAGTCTTCGACAACATGAAAGGGAGTGAGCCCGTGTTCTTTTTGTCCCGGTCTCCCTTCAATAATTGAAACGACGCCTTCGTTATTGAATAACGGGGAATCCGGTCGTGACAGGGTGTGTTTGAGAGTTTCTATGCGATCAATGTGCCCATTCTGCAAGAATACAACCCGGTCTGCCAGGCGTTCCACCTCGGCCGGAGCGTGGGTGACGTACACAATCGGTACTTTTGATTGTTCCACTAATCGTTCCAGATAAGGAAGAATATCGCGCTTGGTTTGGGTGTCGAGCGCGGATAGCGGTTCATCCATCAGCAGCAAGCGCGGGCTTGCCAGTAAAGCGCGTCCCAAGGCCACACGCTGACGTTCCCCACCGGAAAGCCGGGTTACATCACGATCGATCAGATTTTCGATGTCCAGCATTTTTACTACTTCGTCCAAATGAACGCTACGTTCGGCAGAAGGTATGCGTTTGTAACCGTAGAGAAGATTTTCACGTACCCGCAAATGCGGAAATAAACTTGCTTCTTGAAAAACCATGCCGATCCGACGTCGATGCAGTGGTACCCAGTGTCGCTCATCCTGCCAGTTTTCATCTCGAAAGCGCACGCGTGCATGATCAGGGCGCTCCAAACCGGCAATCAAGCGCAGTAATGTGGTTTTACCGGATCCGGAACGTCCAAAGAGTACAGTGACTCCTTCCGCAGGCCAGGCAGCATCGACATCAAAAGTGAAACTGGGATGGGTAATTTGTGCGCAAATGGACAGAGTCATGGCTTGATTATCTCAAAGCGTCGATTAAGCCAATACACCACGCATAGCACTAAAAAGGAAAAAATCAGCAACATTAGGCTAAGCCTGCCCGCAGCGTCATACTGCATGCCTTCGGTATAGCCGTAGATGGTGGTTGATAATACGTGGGTTATTCCGGGAATATTACCGCCCACCATCAGGACTACTCCAAATTCGCCGATGGTGTGCGCGAAAGTAAGCGTAATGGCGATAATGAACCCGCGCTTGGTCATGGGTAAAATTACGCTGATGAACCGGTCTGTCATGCCCGCGCCAAATGCGGCGGCCACTTCGACCGGGCGCCGTCCCAGACTGGAGAATGCCTGTTCCAATGGATGGACAGCAAAGGGCAGGGAATACAATACAGAGCCGATCAGGATTCCTTCAAAGGTAAAAGCAAGGTGATGCAGTCCTATATTTTCCAATGCGCCACCGATCAAACCATTCGGCCCAAGTGAGATCAGCAGGTAGAAGCCAAGCACGGTGGGCGGCAACACCAGTGGTAATGCGACGACCGCCTGCACAATGGTTCGGCTGGCAGAACGTCCATTAGCCAACCACCAGGCTATAGGTGTTGCAATCGTCAATAGAATGATTGTGGTGTAGAAACAGAGGCGCAGCGTAAGCCAGATTGCTATCCAGTCATCCTCGGTGAAACTCAAACTGTGTCCGAAATATTCCAAAATTTATTTTTCCGATTTAATTTTTTCGGGTAAGGAAAATCCATATTTTTCTATGGTGTTACGCGATTCGGGTGTCTGTATATATGCCGCAAAACGTCGCGCAAGCGCACTGTCCTTGGCACGCCGGGTTATTATGAATGCTTGTGCCAATGATCCGTGAAGGTTGCTGTCGATCAAGCTGTAATTGCCTTGTCGGGACATTTCAGGATTGCGCGCAAGTGAAAGGGCAATAATACCGGCATCGGCTGCGCCGGTGCGTACCATTTGGGTGGCGTGTTCGATATTCTCTCCAAAAACCAGCTTGTTTTGTATTGTGTCCCATATTCCGGCCGATTTCAGTGCTTCTTTGGCACGCATGCCGTAGGGAGCGACATCCGGGTTGGCGACAGATATTTTACGAATGTTTGCGCCAGACAGTTTTTGCAAGGTCAGTTTGGTGGCATCGGTCGTGGATGACCAGATTACCAGACGGCCGATTGCATAAATCACCGGATCCGAGCTGGTCAGTCCTGTATTTTTCAATACTTGGGGATAGTTAACGTCGGCCGCGAATAGCATATCAAATGGTGCGCCATTCTGAATTTGCGTGGTGAATTTCCCGGATGACCCATACATAGCCTTTACCTGATCATTACGATTTTCGGCATTAAACTTACTCACGATATCGGCTATGGCAAATTTAACACTGGAAGCGGCGACGATCGTGATGGTTTCCGCTATGGCGATACTGGATCCAAACGCGAATGCTACCGCGATAATAAGGGTGTGAAAAATTTTAATCATAGTAAAACTTTTTTTCATTGGTTGGAATTAAAATGCGACTACAGTAGCGTCTATCCAAACTAGGTGTGAGTCTTCACCTCGCCCAGGCGTCACTTTCTGGGACGTCGCTTTGGCAAAATCTCCCGCCATGAAGTAGGAATAGCCTATAACCATCGATAAGTATTTAGTGACTGGAAATTTCGCACGAATATCAATCTCTTGACCGATGTCCTTGCCACTTTTTCCTGTTGTGTCGCGTAAGTTGGGCACAGTCCAACGATCCGTGGCGCTAGCTAGTTTGTACCAGCTATAGCCAAAATCAACTTTTAAGCTGACGGTAGGGTTGAATTCCCCGCGAAGCTTATTCGCCTGGAAATTTTCCATAACGATCAAATTACTATGAGACAACGGTCTGAAAAACCCGAATAAACGCTCGAAACGTTGATTGGTACTGTCATTTGGATTTTTATCGCCGCTGGCATAGCCTCGATAGGCCATGACACGGGGTTTCCATGCATGTGCAAAGGTATAGCCTGCTTCCACGTCATAATCATAGGCATCGTGAACCTGTCCTCCATCATCACCCCATTGCTTGATATAGCTCAAGTCCCAATCGATGCCGGTATTGCTTACTATCCCATATGCACGCAAGCCCCCAGTGTTAATGTTACGATCTTTTTTGTCGGCTGCGGTGGCAGGCGCGCCCGTCGAAGTATATTTTAGCTTACTGCCATTTTGTTGCAGCAAGTAGTAATAAGGTTGCAGCGTAACCACATTTGACCATTTGCGGATGTCAAACGCAGCCCCATAGAACCGCTGCGCTTCATTGGCTATGTCTGCTTGCTCCATAAAGCGAATTATTGGATTAAAGGCAAAGAGGGTTCCTTGCCAGTCACTGTTTAGCTGGCCTAAAACTGCACGGTAACCTTGAAAATTATTCGTGGTATTACGATATTCATTTCGTGCAATCAAGCGTTTATCTGTTAACTCAAAAGCCATGCGCCCCGCTCGCAGACTGAGCGGCCTGTCGTTACCCAACGCATCCACACCCAACGCATCCTTGAAATATAATTCCCCATAGCCTTGAATAAATTCTCTTTTATTAACATCTAAATTAGTGGAAGGATATTGGTAGCTATAGCGCCGAGAATCCTGAAATTCAAAGGTGGCGCGTAATGGGTCGAACTTGTTTTTTACGGCAGCAAAAAGACGTGTCCGTAATGAAAATGGTTCGTCCACTTTATCTGTGGTTTTACGAAAGTCATTTTCATTATATTCATAGCGAAGTCGAGATTCCATACCCACGTCCAACCAACTTACGTCTTCCCAACCGTCAATATCTTTAAGCCATGTTTTGTTAGCTTGCTTAACATAGCGCGGGGGTTCAGTTTGAATGGCTAACCCAGAACTACGGAATTGAACATAGTAACTGTGATTTGTTGTGGCAACAGCGGGGGCAGCCGGTGGCGGCGAGTTTTCGTTTTGCGGAGAGAGGTTGATCTGTTGATTTTTATTTGTGTCGAGTTCCTGTTCCGATTCGTGGTTGGGCGGATTGGGTTGCATATGATTCTGTGCATGGGCATATGGGGATACCAGTAATAAACCGCCCGTCAGAATCCAGGCCGTTACCATCGATGCGAATCGCTGGATCATTATCGAAGTCAGAGTGACTAGGCGGGTTGCCCGCTTAAATGAAACGGACTTGTCTTTGTGAATTATTCTCATGCAACATGTATATAACTATATAACGCTTGCCATTAAAAAAACCGCATGGGTTACGGTTCTATAAATTTGTCTCTTTATTCCGTTACGGCGAGGATGACATGCGAGGCTTTAATTAGTGCACATGCCGGGCTACCCACGTAAAATTTAAACAAGCGCTGCGACTCATTGGTAATCATCGCAACGATGCTGGTATTACCGCCCAGATCTAATATCACTTCGGTATTCACCGTGCCTTGCTTTATTCGGCTGACCACGCCGCACAATTGATTTCGTGCCGACGTTATCAATTTTTCATTTGCCGATGTTAGTATCACCCACGAGGATTTGATCAGCGCACTGGCAGTTTTTCCCGGTGCAAGATTTAATGCCTGTACGCTTTCATTTGTGACGATAGCGTACATTGTCATGTCATTATCCAGCTTCAAACCCACTTCTGAATTAATGGCGCCCTTGGTAATGGACACGACTTCGCCGAGCAACATATTTCTGGCACTTGTCTTCAAAATGAAGTCCCTTGGATTTGTGAAAATAGCCAGTTTGGGTTCAGAGCAGGATACGTAATGTACCTGAGTATATTGCGCATATCAAGCCGCTTGATCCAGCTGATATCCGGTAATATTCAAAATTTGTACTGAATTTACATTAAATCAAATGGTTGGGTATATAAACGGCAAAAATCGGGTGCGGGGTGTATGGTTATTTTTGGTCAGGCAATGAAGAGGAAAGTGATTAACTGCGTTTGTAATCGTCGTCATATCTCACAATATCGTCTTCGCCAAGATATGAGCCGGACTGAACTTCAATCAAATACAGTGATTCTGTGCCGATGTTTTCCAGACGATGCTTCATGCCAATAGGAATATAAGTGGATTGATCTGCCTGTAGCAGTATAATTTCTTCGCCACGAGTTACCTTGGCATAACCGGAAACCACGACCCAATGCTCGGCGCGATGATGATGCTTTTGCAATGATAGTTTTGCGCCGGGTTTTACTACAATCCGCTTGGCCTGGAAGCGTTCGCCGACATCAATGCCTTCATAATAGCCCCACGGGCGATAGACGCGACGGTGAATTAAATGCTCGGTGCGTTCGGCTTGCTTAAGGTATTCCACAGTATGTTTGACATCCTGAGCATAGTCTTTATGCATCACTAATACTGCATCGGCGGTTTCTACAATGACTAAATCCCGTACACCGATAGTTGCCACCATGCGACTTTCGGCACGAACATAAGTATGTGTGGTTTCTGCGGTATAAACATCGCCCCGCAAGGCATTGTTTTGCTCATTGTGTGCGCTAACGTCATGGAGTGATGACCATGAGCCGATGTCGTTCCAGCCGATATTTACTGTTACCATCGCTGCTGCCCGGGTATCTTCCATTACCGCATAATCGATGGAATCCGATGGGCAGGCAGCAAAAGCCTGTTCATCCAGTCGACAAAAATCAAGATCGTGCGTGCTGTGTTGCCACGCTTTTTGTGCAGCTTGATAAATGTCCGGGCGGTGGCGTTGCAATTCATCCAGGTAGACGGATGCTTTGAACACGAACATGCCGCTGTTCCAAAAAAATCTGCCCGA
>JBIIMQ010000103.1:0-7119 GCA_044337935.1 Candidatus Nitrotoga sp. | reverse complement strand
TGTTGGGATCTATCGGCTATATACCGCCAGCAGAAGCTGAGGCACAATATTATCGGCAGTTAGCCAACTCGGATTCTGCCAGAGTTACTTAAACCAAATAGCCTCCACAGAATCCGGGGCGATTCAGTCAACCAAGGCTGAGGCCAACAGTTCGTCAGTTGCGGAGTGGCTGAGAAATATCTTGATTGGCATAGAGTGACATCGAAAGTCTAACGAGGCTATAGAAAAAGTCTGAACTTCCGCGCATCGTGCCGTGAACGAAACAAAATATCAAGGTTAAAAGTGAAGTTAAATTTCAGAGACGTACATGGCGCGCTACAAACACATCGATACCAGCCCGCGCTTTCTCGCGGTAGACCTGCAACGGCAATTTTTTCCCGGCACCATTGAACCATCTGCTCGATCACGAGATTGACCTGACCTACTTCGACGCCCGGTTCTGCAACAATGTGACCGGGGTTGCGGCTTATCCGCCCGCGATGCTGCTCAAGGTCATATTGTTCGCATATTCGCAGGGCATCGTTAGCAGTCGCGCCATCAAGCGTGCCTGTCGCGAACACATCAGTTTTAAGTTATATCGGTGTTCACTTTCTCTTCAAGATTTACGTTTTGATAGATGTTAGATGCTTATTTGATTGGTGCATCCGCCATGTTTTGTTTACAGCTTGTCCGCCATTTTTCTGGAAGCTTTACGGATGAAAACCAACTGTTTTTCAAAATTACGGCAGCCCCGGCACATCATCAGATGTAAGCGTATCGCCAGTTTTTCCCGGAAAGTGATCGGGCGATCGAGTGCCTGGGAAAGAAGTTCAGTATTTTGTTTGCAGTTCAGCATGATTACCTCGTTTTCCCAAACCAGTGCAGATCGAGACATTCGCGCAATGCAAGTCGCGCGCGATGCAGCAATACCCAGCAGTTAGTCGTGGAGATTGCAAGTTCCTGACATATTTCTTCGGTAGACATGTCCATTATTTCGCGCATCATGAAGGCTCGGGCCGTGTTGACGGGCATGCGTTGGTTGCATTGCTCGAATATTTCCCAGAAGTGCGTATTTTCCATTGCCTTTTCAGGGTTAGCCCATGTTTGCGGCGGGGTAGACCAGTGCCCATTGTTTTCGAACAAACTGTCAATTAGATCGCATTCATCCCCGTCATCATCAGCGGTTAGCTGCGGTTCACGCGCATGCTTGCGCAGCATGTCCAATATTTTGTGCTTAAGGATGCCTACCAGCCAAGTACGCAAAGAAGATTGTGCGGCGAATTTGTCGCGGCTCTCGATGGCCGCGACCAGCGTTTCCTGCGCTGCATCTTCGGCCAGATGCGGGTCGCGAAGTTGCAATATGGCATAGCGCACTAGATAACTGCGGTGCGCTTGCAAAGTCTCGGGCTGTGGTGGGGATAACTTAACCGGGTCGCTGTCTTGTTTCATAAAAATATTCAATAAACGGCAATGTCGACCATGAACGGCATTAATTCTGGCATTAATTGCTCGTGTATGTCTGTTTCAGGTCTAGTTGTGCAACCGTCACTTATGTGTGCATCACTATCTATCCAATGGTCATTGATTCTCTGAATCACGATAGTTCATTGGTCGCATGGTAGGTGCAAACCTTACAAATAATTTTTTTAGAACCCAATAAATTTGTGTAAGGAATTGAACATGCCAAACGACTAACTGGCGTGGATATATTTTCCACGTTACCAATTTATTAATTAGGAGCATCCAAATGGATAAGCAAAAAATGTTGTCAGTTGCAATCGGCAGTTTATTGGCGCTTGGGCTGGCGAGCAACGCAAGTGCAACCGATAAAAAAATGGATAAGGAGCAATGTTTTGGTATCGCCAAGGCAGGCAAGAATGATTGTTCCAGCAACAAAAGCGCACATTCCTGTGCGGGGCAAGGAATTAAAAACAATGATCCGATGGATTTTGTGGCTGTACCCAAAGGCACCTGCGACAAGATCGCCGGCGGCACTTTGAAAGTCATGTAATGGGAACGCCCACAACGCACATCTTGCCGTGTACCGCAGGGATTGGGTTGCGGGCGCCTCATTACCGCGAGGTATTAAAAGATTTACCCAAGTTGGGTTGGGTCGAGGTGCATAACGAAAATTTTTTTGGAGGTGGTGCTCCTTTGCATACCTTGCTTAAGGTGCGCGAGCATTATTCCGTCAGTTTGCATGGAGTAGGCATGGGATTGGCTTCGACGACACCGTTGGATCAGGATCATTTAATGGCGCTGCATCGTTTGTGCGATGCGGTGCAACCGGCTGTTATATCGGAACATCTGTGTTGGAATGCCGCCGCAGGAGTGGTTATCAATGACCTGCTGCCGTTTCCCTATACTGATGAAGCGCTGAATCATGTGGTGCGTCGTGTGGATCAAGTGCAGGAAAAATTGGGACGCCAATTATTGGTGGAAAATCTTTCCAGTTATTTGACATTTATTCACAGTGAGATGACGGAAGGTGAATTTCTTGCAGAATTATCGCACCGCACCGGCTGCGGTATTTTGCTTGATGTGGAGAATCTGTATGTCAACGTGCGTAATTTGGGTGTGGATGCCGATTCTTTTATTAAATCCATCCCCGCTGATGCGGTTAAGGAATATCACTTGGCAGGATTTGAAGAGCGTGACGGATGTTTGGTGGATACGCACAGTCACCCGGTATTTCCCGGGGTGTGGGAATTATTTGAGTCTGTGTTGCGGCAGATAGGCCCGCGCCCCACGCTGATCGAATGGGATCGTGATATTCCGGCATTGTCTGTGCTGATGGCGGAGGCGGCAAAAGCAAAACTATTGTTGGAGGAGAGTCATGCATGCGTTGAGTGATGACTTATCCATTTTTGGGCGTGCCATTGTTCATGGCGAAGCAATATCGTCTTTGGTTGACGATGACTGCCCGCATTATTCGGTAGACACGGCCATCGAAATTTATCGAAATAATTATCACGGAAATTTGCATGACGCGTTAGCGGATGCATATCCGGTCATAAATCAGCTGGTGGGGGATGATTTTTTTCGATTCATGGCGCGGCAATTCATAGCGCAATACCCCTCGTGCAATGCAAATTTGCATTACTTCGGTGCGGAGTTGGCTGATTTTTTAACGACCTTCGCACCCGCGCAAAAATTGGTTTATCTGGCGGATGTGGCGGTGCTGGAGTGGGCTTGCCACCGCGCATATTTTGCAGATGATACCGCCATGTTGGATATCAACAAGCTGGCACAGATTCCGCCCGGGCAATATTCGGATTTGATCATGTGTATTCATCCGGCCTGCCAGGTGGTGCGTTCGCCTTATCCGATCAATGCGATCTGGCATGCGCATCAACCGGGTAAGGGCGGCGATTTCCACGTCGATCTGAATAGCGGAGCCAGCATTGTGCTGGTGAGCCGCATTGCAGACGTCGTGCAGGTCAATGAACTGGAAGCGGATTATGCTGCTTGGCTGCATGAGGTGCAGGCAGGGCGTACGCTGGGTACGGCAACAGATTCAACGTTGGAGCAATTCCCTGATTTTGATTTGCAAGCCGCGTTGTTAAAGCTGGTCGGGCAAAATATCCTGATTGATTTTAATTTGGGTGTAACTTCGTGAAACAACTTTTTCGCCTGGCAAATTATTACTATAAGGTTTCCCGCTTGCCGGAGTGTTTAGCACCAGCGCTCGATCTGGGGTTACGGTTACATTTGGCGAACGTATTTTTTAAATCCGGATTGACAAAAATTCACAACTGGGACAGTACGTTGTACCTGTTTAATGATGTTTATCAGGAGCCGGTACTTTCACCCGAGCTGGCAGCCTGTATGGCTACCGGTGCCGAACTTGGTTTGCCGGTGCTTCTGGTGCTGGGATTGTTCGGGCGCTTTGCGACGTTGGGCTTGTTCATTCTTAATCTGGTTGCTGTTATTTCATATTATTCCGGGTTGAGTGAATCCGGCATCAATCAGCATATGCATTGGGGAATGCTTCTGGCCGTGTTGTTGGTAATCAGTTGCGGTACATGGTCGCTTGATACCATGCTGGAAAAGTATATTGACTCAATTCGCGCACCTGACCTGCGTTAATTAAAATCTCACTTCATCTTAAAATTCCCCAAATATTCCGGTTGGAAATAAATGGGGAATGATGACTTCGCACGGATATATTGCATGTGCAGGTTTGCTTTTTGTCTTGTTTTCATGGTAATAGATGGAAACTTGAAGTGGCAGCTTTATTGTGCGGATCGGGCCGGTTATGGTTTTATCGGTGAGTACAACAAACGGTTGATTCGCAAGCATGGTGCCAATCCATGGAATAATTGACTGATAATTTACCGAGCGAAATAGTGATGATGGTATTAAAAATTGGATTTCTGCCTATTGTGTTGGGTATTGTTTTGCTCGGTTTGTTTGCGGCCAAAATGGCAAGGATGCGCGGCAAAAATCCATGGAGGTGGGGCGGCGCTACTGTTGCCGCGATCACCGCGCTGACGTGGCAGCAGTTGCCTGTGTGGGCCGATACTGTTTTTTATCGGGGGACAATGAAGCAGTCGGCTACTCCGCAGCGGATGGTGACCAGCCTTGCGGAGGCCGGAAAAATTAATTTCCATGTCAGTATGGATCGGGTGAATTTCGACGTGCCGCTGGTATATAACTTCAGGGAATACAACCGGGAATTGCGCGGCTGGGGTGGCGTTCCGCAACAACAGATTGACGGCAAGAAAAGACTGACGGTTGAGCATATAAAAATTGACACCATGTTGCCGGATGTCTTGCCTTTGGGGGAAGAAAATCTGGCGCAATTCGAAAAGCTGGCATGGGAGCAAAGTATGCATGCGTCCATTTCGCACATGCGGCCGTGGGATCATTATTTCAAATATTTTTTCGGGGAATTGAAGCGGCGACCTGATTCGCCTGAATTACCCGGCATGCTGCATTATTACGACCTGCCCGGCAAAGCCGATATATTCCTTAGCCATGATCATCCGACTGATGATCTGGTGCGTATCCGGTGTGCCGATGAGAATTTTTTTCACAGCGTATACCCGATTTGCGTGGTCGAAACTTCGTATCGTCCTACGCCGAGCGTAACACCATCCCCGCCTGTGAAAATGGCAGTTTTTTCGTTGCGGTATGAGCTACCCGGTCAATATATTTCGCAGTGGCGCACCCTGGGTCAGAAATTGAAATCCCGGTTTGATCACATGGTGAATGTTAATGCCGCAACTGCCCCTTGATCTGCCATGCGTTGAATCGTTTCGGCCCGGGCGAAGAAAATCCGGACAATGGAGGATAGATGAGCTACTTCATAACAGGCACTGATACCGGGGTTGGAAAGACGCTGGTCAGTTGCGCGTTGCTGCATGCGTTTGCCGCGCAGGGACAGCGTGTGGTTGGTATGAAGCCGGTGGCTACGGGTTGTGATGAGGGCGGGCATAATTCGGATGTAGATCAATTGCGGGCGGCCAGTAATGTGTTGGTGAGTTACGGGCAGATTAATCCCTATAGTTTTATGAATCCGATCGCGCCGCATATTGCCTCGCGGAATGCGGGTGTGCGTATTGATTTTGCCCGTATTTTGACGTCATATCACGAGCTGGCGGCACAAGCGGATAGGGTAATAATCGAAGGCGCGGGTGGATTCAGGGTACCGCTGAATGACAATCAGGATACCGCCGATTTGATAGTGCAGTTGGATTTGCCTGTGATTTTGGTGGTGGGTATTCGTTTGGGGTGTATCAACCATGCCTTGCTGACGGCAAGCGCAATTGAGGCGTGTGGATTAAAATGTGCCGGTTGGGTGGCCAATGTGGTGGACGCGGATATGCTTGCGCTGCAGGATAATATTGTAGCAATACAGCAGCGGTTGGCCGCACCGTTGTTTGGTGTTATCCCTTGGCAATCGCAGCCGGATGCGAAGGAGGCGGCCATGCAACTCAAACTTGCATTGCTTGAAGAGCTAGACGGTTCGGCTGAGCCTTGAGAGGGCGTAAATGAATTTTTTGTTTATTTGAAAACCAAATATATAGTCTCCGTGTCATATTGTGTGCGGAAATTGGAAAATAGTGCCGCGCATGACGCGCCGGAATATTTTGAGTGAGAATATTCCACTTTACTTCAGGTGTCGTGGTCAAAAAATGGGACATGAACGCATTATGGCGTTATTAATATGGCGTTATTGAGTAGCAACCCTGAAAAAACTTCTCCGCCATCGGGCCGGTTGGCTGCATTGCTGCGTGAATCGCGCTTGTTGTTTTTGGTCGCGGTGGCAATTTATTTAATCCTCATTTTGTATGGCTATGATCGCAGCGATCCTGCCTGGTCAAATAGCGCCAGCGGTGCCGTACCACATAATTCGGGCGGTGTGTTCGGGGCCTGGTTGGCGGATGTGTTGCTGTATGTATTCGGCTTTTCTGCCTGGTGGTGGGTTGCATTTCTGTTGCAGCGGATATGGGTGGACTATCGCGGCATATCGCAAAATAGCCTGTTTGACCGACGCACGTTATGGATAGCGTTGTCCGGCTTTGGTGTGTTGCTGCTGGCCAGCTGCTCATTGGAATCGTTGCGGCTGCATACCCTTAAGGTTGCGCTGCCACACGCGCCGGGTGGCATGCTGGGGATGGTGCTGGGTGACGGGTTGGCGCATGTGCTGGGATTTACCGGAGCCACTTTGTTTTTACTGGTGTTGATGGCGATCGGATTTAGTTTGTTCAGTGGTTTATCGTGGTTGCGGTTTACCGACCGGTTGGGCGCAGTGCTTGAAGATGCTTATTTCTGGATACGGAATACCTGGCAGACCCGGCTGGATAAACGTATTGGGGTGCAGTCGCTGAATGAACGTCAGGTTGTGCTGGAAGAAGAAAAAAAACGTGTAGAGAGTCATTTGCCGATTTACATCGAGCAGCCGGTGATTGAAGTGCGGCAGTCTGCGCGCGTGGCGGAAGAAAAACAGGTGCCGTTGTTCCCGGATTTGCCGGATTCGCCACTTCCGCCGCTGCATTTGCTGGATCAGCCGGTGCAGGAAGTTGAAATGCTGTCCGCCGACACGCTGGAATTTACTTCGCGTTTGATTGAACGCAAGCTCAAGGATTTCTGCGTGGAAGTGAAAGTGGTGGCGGCCTATCCGGGGCCGGTCAT
>JBIIMQ010000102.1:0-7163 GCA_044337935.1 Candidatus Nitrotoga sp. | reverse complement strand
TTTGCTTACCGGAATGTAATGTTTCACCAGTGGCCGGATGAGTCGGCGCAGTAAGTTGTATTTACGATTCTTGCCCAGTAAATCAAATACGTCTCGTCCATGTTCACCATGTACTCTGTTTCTGATTCCGGCGGCGGCGGCGACGACTTGTCCTTCCAGAGCAGCAAGATTGCGTGTGTGCACAATGGCCGGCTTGAGTCGCCGTAACTCCCGAAACAATCGGCCATACAGGCCGATATCATTGCCGACTTTTTTGTTGAGTGCCACTAATTCGACAGGCTGATTCAGGCGTTTATGAAATTCACTATATCCATCCAAGCAGATAATGGCGTGGCGGTAGCGTTCCGGTGGCATATGATTGATCAGATTCACGATGCCATTTTCCATGCCGCCCACGCCAAAATGGTGAATGACATGCGCAATCAACGGTGGCTTATTAGTGTGCATGCGGTTAGTGCCTTGTAATTTCATTCAGGCTGGCATCAATTGCCGGCAACATATCGTTGGCAAAAGATTGCAGTATGGGCGCAGCAGATTCCGGCAAGCCTTCATAAGTGGTTGCAATAATAATTACTGCACCATCATCCGGTTGTCCCAAGAGCTTGGATTTCGCCAACAGCAGCTTTGCCAAATAGGGGTTGGTAGTGTCGGTGTTCCCCAGGTTATTCCAACTCCAGATAAGTAATCGGTTATCGGGGGAACGTAATAATGTTTGCCGGATTGATTCACTCTTGCCGTGAAGGGAAATCGTATGCTGTTTTTCGCCTACGTTATTCCATACCGGATGTTTTTGCCGAACCATGAAATTTTGGGAATTAATTAACTCGGCGTCCTGGCGTTGAGTCCGGTAATAGCCGAGATATACACTGACAACTTTATCTTGCTTGCGATAAGTGTGCATGGCTTGCGCATGGGTACCGACATAGTGGGGCTGCCAATCCGTAAGCGGTGTAGTTTGTAAATTCCAGCCTTGATATGATTCAGGTAGCTTGATACTTAATCCAGTGGTTTGGACTGGGCGGCTGTCCAAATATGCCGCATAGGCGGGCCATAATGTTGCAATTAAAACGGTGATGATCCCCGCCACAGTTATACGTTGGCGGATATCTGCTTGATGGGCAGTAGCAGTAGTAATTCCGGCCATTTGCTGCGGGAGGTTCGCTTGATCTTCCCGCCAGAAAGCACCGATCCAGAATAGTAATGTCATCACGATTCCGAAAAAGACCCAGCCGTAGATGTAATGATCAACGCCTAATGCCAGTTGCATATTACTTAAATGGGCGATCATTACGATCAGATAAGCACGCATCCCGTTGGCAAAAATAGGAACGATCAATGACAGTATCGCAAAAATAAGGCGGCGCTTATTGCTGCGATACGTGAGATAACCATACAAGGTGCCGAGAGTAAAAGACGCGATCAGGTAGCGCAATCCGCTACAACCTTCCACGACGGACCATTGACCACTGGGTATGGTGAAAAATGTTCCTTCGCGGTAAACCGGAATCCTGGTTATTTGCAGTGCGGTCACTACAAAATCGGCGGTGAAATTCATTAAGGGCGGTATCAAGAATTCGCCAAAAGGAACGGCAAAAAACAGAAAGCCGAGGGGGAAAGTAATTGCCTTGGTAATTTGAAGCCCAAGTATAGTAAAGACAATTACCGGAACCATCGCCACCAGGCATAGCTGGGCGATAACCTGTACACTTCCCGCATCGGCAAGCAGCCAGCCAAAGCCCAGTCCTGCCAAGACTAACAGGCCGCGGTAATCCGGTCGTGGCACTATCCGGGCGAGAGATTTGCGCTTCGTCCAAATGAGATAGGCGCTAATTGGAAAAATAAAAAAACCGTGGGTAAATGTCTCGGATCGCAACCAGATGGCGACGGTGGATATGACGGTTTGCTGGTAAATGAAGAGAATTGCGGCGATGGCTGCGAGCGTGACAGCAGATATAAAATGCCAGTGCAATATTGGCTGCCCGGATTGACCGTTAGTCGTGTTGGATGCGGATAACGAATGGGAGAGGGGGGTAGTCATCGTTGTTCATTCTTGGATGTGGTTGCGTGATGTGTGTTGTATGTGCCCCGAAAATTTACATCCGGTGCGCAAGATTTGGCTGCAGTGATTAGCCTATCATCAAGCAATGTCTTGACATATGCAAGACTATGTTCCCATTTATAATCAGCCAAAATTCGTGCACGTGCAGTTTCACCGATATGGTGCTCTGCATTATTTGAGAGTAACGAAATAATAATGTTACTGAATTCTTTACGGTCACTGGCAATATACAATTCTTTACCTGATACCGCCAAAATTCCTTCTGCTGCCTGGGGAGATGCAATAACAGTATTAGCCATGGACATGGCCTCCAATACTTTGTTTTGTATGCCTCTGGCGATGCGTAACGGTGCTACTGCCAGTTTGGAATGGGCGAGATAGGGTCTGACATCAGCTACTGCCCCTGTTATTACGATGCCAGATAATTGCGCCAGTTCTTGTACGGCGGCGACTGGACGGGATCCCACGATATAAAAACGTGCATGGGGATGGTTAGCCAGTACAACGGGAAAAACCTCTTCGGCAAACCAGCGCACGGCATCTACATTGGGCCAGTAATCCATGGCACCGGTAAATACAATGGCCGATATGTCGCTCGGATACGGATCAGGATATGTTCGCTCTGGCGAAAAATAATCACTATCTACACCATTATTGAAGTGGCTAATTTTTTCTATACTTTCCGGTGCCAATTGTTTAAAAAGATCAGCTTCAGTTTTTGAAACAAACAGCGATGCATCATAATCGTGAGCCACTTGTCGTTCATAGTGAAGCAGCGAGCGACTTTCCCGCCGATATAGCCAGCTCATGGGCCATGATTTTCTTGTGGCATATTGATGCCATTTGTCCGAGTCTATGTCGACGAAATCAATGACGCAACGCGCTTGTCGAATGCATGATACGTATTGAGCCATGGCGGAAGAAAATACCAAGACGTGCTTGATTGCCTGTGTCTTGATTACCCCATTTACCCACTTGTGCAATCCGTTATCACGGTAATAATCCAAGGTAAGAGGACGATTCTTTATCAGCGCACCCAAGCTTCGCAGGCGTGCCACGCGAGGATTCAATGTTGAGAAGTGGGTTTCTTTGCATAATTTATTGACGGTATCTACGTATTGCCAATCATGCGGGTCATCGATAAACGTACCGAGATGAATATGGTAGTGTTGTGCCAGATATTTCAGCAAATGGTATGAACGTATTTTGTCCCCCTTGTTTGGGGGATAAGGGATGCGGTGGGTAAGATAAAGCAAATGTTCCATTGGCCTTATCCCAGATTTTTTACGATGTGTGGCCCGAGCCAGTTGGCGACTGGCAAAGGTAGTTTTTGCCAGAGCTTGATGAATAACTGATATTTGGGATTTAATGGATTAGTATCGGGAACGGTTTTTGCTCGAATTAAATGATATTCGTAATGCAGCGGCTGTGGCTCAAATCCCCAGTTTTTTTTGAAATCAAACGGGCCGGTACCTCGCTTGCTGCGTCCATAATCAAAAATTTTGATACCGCGCTCGCAAGCACGCCGCATTAGTTCCCAGTATTTAAAATCATTGGCCGCATAATTGCGAGCATCTACGGTATCGCCCGCATAGTAAGGTAATACTTCATCGCGGAAATAAAAGCTCAGGACGCTGCTCAGAATGGCCCCGTTTTTTACTATGGATAATACTTCACAGTCATTGCCGAATATTTCTTTGAGTAGCGCAAAATAACGTTTGGACAGTGCGGGAGTGCCATGGCGGTGCACATTGTCCGCAAACACGGAAAAGAATCGCTCAACGCCTTCGTCGATTTCGCTGATGAGATCGTTTTTTATACCTTTCCTTACCATTGCCCGCTGTTTGCGTGGAATGGCGAGCATATTGGCTTCAACATCCGGTTCGATGATCTTGCGAAAAGAGACGTAAAGATTCTTGCTAGGCCATTCAGTGTGGAAAGGCGTAAGGTTGCGATATTCCAGAAAATCCACGGATAGTTTTGCGGCCAGAATTTGAGCCGCATCATCCAGTGCTTTTCTCGCGGATTCTGTATTTGCGACGATACCGCCGTATACGCAAAAGGGTAGTGAAGATAATGAATGCCCAAATAATCTGCTGTTAATTTCTGCCAGCGGTAGAATACCCTGGATCATTCCATTTTCTTCAGCCAGCAGAAAGTGTGTAGGGTGACCGAAAGCGCGTTCTATTACCTCTTTCCAGCCGGCACGATGAAAAAATGTGGCGGCAGGGCTGGTATAAACAAATTCGTCCCAGCGTACAATATCATGTGATGTCATCACGCGTACCTGCAGTGCAGGTGCGGCTTCTGCAAGATTATTCACGTAGCTGCTTTCATGAATATGCGGTCCATGCGGTCCCAGCGAAAATCGCTTAATAATGATCGCAGGCGCGATTCCATACGTTCCAGATTAATGTAATGGCGAAAACGTGTTTTCGTCGAGATATGCAATTGACGTGGTTGATCCGGATCGAGTTCCCACGGATGGAAATAGAATATGCAGGGGTTACCGTCCTGCCGGTTTACGCGGCGTATGAGCCAACGTGATGCCTGGTAGGGTAGCAGTCTGAAATAGCCTCCACCCGCAGCCGGTAGGTTACGTCCCATCAATGTTGCCGTAGTCGGAGGAAGTTCCAGCATACCGGTTTTGCCGCGCGGGTAGTGTGCAAAGCGGGGTGCTTCAGGCATGCCGTAGTGATCGTGCCGAATGGGATAAATGCTGGAGCTGTATTGGTAACCGGCTTCCTGCAGTAAATCAAGTGCCCATAGATTATTGGCGCCGATGGAAAAGCTTGGGGCACGATAACCAATTACCGGGCTGCCCGAGAGATCTTCCAATATTTTTTTGGAACGAGAGATGTCTTCATTGAATTCATTGCGGTTTAAATCACCAACGCGCTGGTGACCATAGCCATGGCTGGCCAGCTCATGGCCATTGTCTACAATGCGGCGCACAACATTGGGGTAGCGTTCGGCAATCCAACCTAATGTAAAAAAAGTGGCGTGACTCTTACTTTCATCCAATAACGTTAATGCGATATCAACATTACGTTCTACACGACATGGCATATTTGCCCATTGTTCGCGCGGGATGGCAGAGGCGAAGGCCGACACTTGGAAATAATCTTCCACGTCAATAGTCATCGCATTATGTATGGATTCAGCGTTCATCAGATTTATTTTTTGTAGTATTGGGTCGGATGGGCTACGTGGTGTTTCCAATTTTCGTGTGTAATGAGAAAGCGGAATATCTACAAAATTGTTATTTTTGCCGATGCTCAATATGATTATCGGCGTATTTGTAGAAGCGTAGCTAATTTAGTTGCTTTTGGAGCCACTCCTTAACCAATCTATAATTTCTGTTGCAATGCGTGTTGAAGCGTGTCCGTCCCAGAGCTCGGGAATCCTGCCCGATTTTCCGCCTGTAAGCATAATGTCATCAAAGATCGCCATGATTTTTGTCGAATCCAGACCGGCGATGGTGTTGGTGCCTTCGTCTACCGTGATCGGTCTTTCAGTATTGTTTCTGAGTGTAATGCAGGGGACGCCAAGGGCCGTGGTTTCTTCCTGTATGCCGCCCGAGTCAGTTAATACAACTTTCGCATCTTTCATGAGCCCCAGCATTTCCAGATAACCCATAGGGGGAAGTTGCAATAGGGTAGGGACATTTAGCATGTTGCTCAATCCAAATTTTTGGATCATGTCACGAGTGCGCGGATGGACAGGGAAAATAATTGGCAGTCGTTCGTTGATTTTTAGGATTGTTTCAAGCAATGAGCGCAGCGCATCCGGATTGTCCACATTCGAAGGTCGGTGTGCGGTGAGAATGGCGTATCCATCATGTCCAGCCAGCAATTCCTTTTTGCCGGCATTCAGAAGAATTTGAGATACCGGAACAGCCTTTTTAAGGTTGTGATGCAAGGTGTCAATCATGACATTGCCAACAAATCGAATGCGATGTTCGGCTATTCCCTCGCGTAACAGATTTTCACGGCCACTACGTTCAGTGATAAAAAGGAGGTCAGATATTTGGTCGGTTAAAACCCGATTTATTTCTTCCGGCATGGTACGGTCAAAGCTACGCAGACCGGCTTCAACATGAATGACGGGAATCCCTTGTTTGGCTGCCACAAGTGCGCAGGCAATTGTTGAATTAACATCGCCGACGACCAATATCGCAGAAGGATGCTTTGTGTTCAGCACGGTTTCAAAGCGGAGCATTACATTGGCGGTTTGGGTTGTATGGCTACCTGAACCGACCTCTAGATTAATATCCGGTTGAGGTATGCCCAGTGCTTCGAAATATTGATGGTTCATGGCTGCGTCATAATGCTGGCCGGTATGAACCAAGGATACGTTAAGCTCTGATTTGTGGGCGGCAAAGGCTGCCATAATAGGGGCCATTTTCATGAAATTGGGACGTGCGCCTACCACACATAGAATGCTGTACGGTTCAGAGACGGATGGTGGATGGGATTTCATTTTTTGTTTAATTAATTATGAGCATCTGCTTTTTGATGGGCTACTTGTATTTATTTATTTATGCATCGTTGGTTATGGCGATGAGGTGGCTCGGATATTAATGCAGCCCGGTAATCAAATTAGCGTTCGGAATATGTACGTCAGAGTTAAATGGATCGATTAATTATTTTGTAGGATTATTGATGTTTGGATTGGAGCGGGAAAGAATGCGTTTAAGCAGATCCAGGACGGAGATGACTGAGTTTTCCATTTTAAAAAGCCTTCCGTCCATATTTTCCAAGGTCTCATAAGTATTTACGGTTACCAGTTCTTGTTGAGTATCTCTATGTTGCATGATTTGTGCAGCGGCGGGTGAGTTTTGTATGCTGGTCTCTGGAATTTTTGCATCTGGTAACGGAGTTTCGGACAGGGGAATAGTGAGTTCCTGCTGGATATCACTGATTACTTCAGTTACATCGGCGCTATTGAAACTGTGGCGGCTTTCGAGATAACCCATTAGAAAAAGGCGATCACAAAGTGTGTTTATTTTACGCGGAATACCCCCTGTAAAATTATGGATCTCAGAGAAGGCATCTTCGCTCAGGGAAGGATCTCCATTCCAGCCAACGGTATATAGCCGATG
>JBIIMQ010000101.1:0-7280 GCA_044337935.1 Candidatus Nitrotoga sp. | reverse complement strand
TATTGAGGTTAAGTTATCTCTAACCTCTGGGGCGTAATGCATCGCACCATTTAAACGATGGTATTTTGTTTCAAATTGATTTTCTTTGAATTTAAGAGAAATTAATACCGGATCCCCGAGTGGCTCAAGGGGAAGCGTGGTATTTCAATTTAGTTTTGTATCTTGCTACTGTGCCTGTTCGCTATCGGACTACGACACAAACAAGATGCTGATAGTTTTCCCCCGCCTTAAGGTTAACTCTGCGTAATGTATTAATCTGTTTGCCTAATTGTGGTGCCAATTAATTGGTGCGGTATCCGCTATTTGTTATTGTGCTGTGGGTGTTATTTTAAAGGGAAAGTATGCGCCATTTTAAAACCTCATTTTTTATTGCTTTTGTGGGCCTCGGGCTGGCGGCATGGTGGGGTTATAGCCGTGGTGGTTGGATGGTCGCACTTGAAGCGATTGGGATTGCAGCAATCCTTTGTGTCATGGAGGTATCGCTTTCCTTTGATAATGCTGTCGTTAATGCTTCTGTCCTGAAAAGTTGGGATCAAGTTTGGCAGGGTATTTTTTTGACAGTTGGAATGCTGATTGCGGTGTTTGGCATGCGATTGCTTTTCCCTTTGGTGATTGTGGCGCTCGCGGCTGATCTCGGATTAATGGAAGTATGGAATATGGGGTTGAACAACCCCGATGAGTATGCCCAGCATTTGACCAACCATCATGCCGAAGTAGCTGCGTTTGGAGGAATTTTTTTATTGTTGGTGTTTTTAAATTTTCTGCTGGATGAAAAAAAAGAATTGCATTGGCTGGGTCATGTGGAAGAGAAGATTTCCAGCTTTGGGAAGGTGGCATCAATTTCGGTGATGATTGCTCTGGGTACATTGCTGGCTTGTATGACCATGATCGAGGAAAGCAAGCGACTGGTGGTGCTGGTCGCCGGGTTGTGGGGAGTGCTTTCCTATGTGGGTGTAGACGTGATCAGCAGTCTTCTCGAGAAGGAAGAGGATAGTGCGCAGGTTGGTGAAGTTATTAAGCGCGGCGGGGTGGGCGGTTTTCTTTACCTTGAGGTGCTGGATGCTTCTTTTTCTTTTGACGGGGTGATCGGGGCATTTGCCATTACCAAGGATATTGTCATCATCTTGATTGGCCTCGGTATTGGCGCGATGTTTGTGCGCTCATTGACTGTATTTTTGGTGCGTAAAGAAGCCCTTGATTCGTACGTGTATCTTGAGCATGGCGCACATTATGCGATTGGAATTCTGGCTGTCATTATGTTGGCCAGTATGAAATACCACATATCTGAAATTTTTACCGGGTTTGTCGGAGTGGTGTTTATTGCCGCCGCCCTGTGGTCTTCGTTGCGGTATCGGCGTACCAACCTACAGAGTAAATAAATTCAGTGTTGTTGCAACAGCACTTCCGGTTTGAAAGAAGCGCTGGTTTTCCTTCTTGTAATTTGCGGGTAGATTAATTAATGTTTGCCGGTACTGCCAAATCCGTCACTTCCGCGCTGGCTTAAAGGAAATTCATTGACGATGTTGAGCTGCATTTGTAGCACAGGTACAACAACCAGTTGTGCTATTCGTTCAAGTGGCATCAGGGTGAACGGTTGTTGCCCACGGTTCCAGATCGAAATGAATATCTGGCCTTGATAATCTGAGTCAATCAGACCGACCAAATTTCCCAGCACAATGCCATGTTTGTGTCCAAGTCCGGAGCGCGGCAAAATCATTGCGGCACATTGCGGGTCGGCGAGGTGAATGGCTATGCCGCTTGGAATGAGTTCACATTGGCCGGATTGGATGATCATGCTTTGATCAATACAGGCGCGCAAATCTATTCCTGCCGATCCGGGTGTAGCGTAAGCGGGCAGGTGTTCATGCAGGCGCGAATCGAGAATTTTCATATCCACAGTTTTTGTCATAACGGTCTTCCTTGCCGATAAAGTTTGATGGTGTGTTGTAATAATGCTCGCGCCAGTGTGAGTTTATCTGCGCGCGGCAATACGTGCTCGCCCGCGTCATCAAATAAAATCAGCTTGTTGTCATCCGCACCAATTGCCTGTTGCACTAGATTGGCAGCGAGTAGCGGGATTTTTTTGGCTTTGCGTTTTGTAGCTGCGTATTCGTGCAGGTTGTGGCTTTCGGCTGCGAAACCTACGCAGAATGGTGGTTTCGGAAGTCCGGCGACATGCCCCAGAATATCTGGATTGGGTAACAGCTCCAGTGTGAGTCCGGTAGCGTTCTTCTTGATTTTTTGGGTGGCAGGTTGTGCTACACGGTAATCGGCCACAGCTGCGACGGCAATGAAAATATTGGCATCTGCTACATGTGTTTGGACTGCCTCGAACATTTCTGTTGCGCTAGTGACATTGATCAGCGTGGCACCATGGGGACTGGGTAAGGTCGTAGGGCCGGAAATCAATGTAACCTCCGCCCCCAATTCCAACGCGGCCTGCGCGATGGCATAGCCCATCTTGCCGGAGCTGCGGTTGGTGATGCCGCGTACTGCATCTATTGCTTCATAGGTTGGTCCGGCAGTCAGCAGAATTTTCACGCCGGAAAGTAGTTTGGGCTGAAAAAAAGCGGCTACAGTGTGTGCCAGTGCGGCGGGTTCCAGCATGCGTCCCATTCCTTCTTCACCACATGCTTGAGTACCACTAACCGGGCCCAGGATAGTTATGCCATCAGAAATGAGTTGCCGGATATTGCGTTGTGTGGCCGGGTTTTCCCACATTTGCCGATTCATTGCGGGGGCGATCAGCAACGGACAATTGCGAGCCAGACATAAAGTAGAGAGCAGGTCATCGGCCAGACCGTGTGCAAGCTTGGCGATAAAATCGGCCGAGGCCGGCGCGATTATGATGGCATCGCTGGCTCGGCTTAGACTAATATGTGCCATATGGTCAGCGGTGTCTTCATTCCACTGATCGGTAAACACAGGCTTGCCGGATAATGCCTGCATGGTGACGGGTGTAATGAAGTGGCAAGCAGCCCGGGTCATCACAACCTGTACCTGAATTCCCTGATTGATCAACAGGCGGGTCAATTCGGCGCTTTTATAGGCGGCGATACCGCCGGTGATGCCGAGCAGAATACGCTTGATTTGTATTTGTTCCATAATGTCGCGCATCTTAGCAAAAAACTGCTGCTCTTTAATAAAAACCACTGTGCTTAGGCGAGGGAGTGTTATGGGAATCAATAACTGGCCGGAGGGTGAGCGTCCCCGCGAAAAGCTAATCCAACGTGGCGCAGTCGCGCTTTCGGATGCGGAATTGCTGGCGATATTTTTGCGCACGGGTGTGGTGGGTAAAAGTGCGGTGGATTTGGCTCGGGATCTGCTTACCCGGTTTGGCACGCTGACCCTGTTATTTGCTGCCAGCCAAGACGAATTTTGTATGATATATGGCATGGGGCAGGCCAAATATGCCCAATTGCAGGCTGTGTTGGAAATGTCGCGGCGTGCCTTGCAAGAGGTAATGCGTATGGGTGATGCACTGAGCTCGCCGGGCGCGGTGCGCGATTATCTTCGATTGCTTTTAAATGGCCGCGAACAGGAAGTCTTTATAGTTGTATTTCTTACCTCGCAAAATCGGGTGGTTGCGTCAGAGGAAATGTTTCACGGTACGCTTACACAAACCAGTGTGTATCCGCGCGAAGTGGTAAAACGCGCGTTGTACCACAACGCGGCTGGCGTTATTTTTGCGCATAATCACCCTTCGGGTGTGGCTGAGCCCAGCCAGTCCGACCGGTTGCTTACCGGCACGCTTAAACAGGCACTCGCGCTGGTGGATGTGCATGTGTTGGATCACTTTATTGTGGCCGGAAGCGGGTGTTTGTCATTTGCGGAGCGGGGAATATTGTGAGTGTTTCCGGGTTGGCGAGCTGTAAATTTCCCGGTGGCTTTGCCAGAGATTATTGATATTTCAACTTTATGATTTAAAATGATTTTGTTGCTTTTGTTTTTGCCTGGTATCTGATGGCCGCATGTGGTGGTCATGACAAATTGTTCGGGCTATTTTTCATGAAAATTGTTATTGCGATAATATGTGCGCTTGAAATTTTGAATGAACTTTTTGCCAATAAGAGGTCAAACTGCGGGATTCTCTTTGAGTAGAAAAATGAAACGCAGGAAATGGAATGAGAGATCGCGCATGGGGATATCTGTGTCGGTAAATATGTTCGTGACAAAGAGAAATATTAGCGGCAAAGTGGATATACTCCGTGCAGGTTTTTTTAAACGAATATAACTAAAGCGTTCCAATTTTTAGAATGGAGATTTCATGAAGTCAGTTTCTATCTTGTTTCTGCTAACCATGCCTTTCGCGGTAATCGCTAACGCAAATGCAGCCGGATCCGTATTGAGCGTTAACTGTCAGGGTGAGGCTGTGGGGGCGGATGTGTCGATTAACGGAAAATTTAAAGGCGAATGCCCGTTGGATATAAAAGTACCCGGGGGCAAATTGAAACTAAAAGTGCAAAAGAAGGTTGATGACTTTAGCGATCGGGTTTTTGAGCAGGAAATTCGTATTGGTGACGATGTGGTAAAAAAGGTTGATGTGGTATTGGGTACGGCACAGCTTAACGTCAAGGGTAAACGGCAAAAATCTAATGTATCGGCTGTCGAGAATAAGGCAAAAACATTACAGGAAGATTTGAAAAAATGTGTTGAATGTCCTGAAATGGTGGCGATTCCGGGTACTAATTTTGCCATGGCAAAATACACGGTCACGTTCCAGGACTGGGATGCCTGCGTGGTAGATGGCGGTTGTAACGGTTACCGTCCGTCGGACAAGGAATGGGGTCGCGCTACTCGTCCGGTGATTAATGTGAGTTGGAACGATGCCCAAGCTTATATTAAATGGTTATCAAACAAGTCCGGAAGAACTTATCGCTTACCGACTGAACAGGAATGGGAAATTGCTGCACGGGCGGGTACAACCACTGATTATTACTGGGGTATTTTCCCATTCGGGGATTCGGCCTCCAGTATCAATGCCAATTGTAATTCCTGTGGAAGCAAGTGGGATAATAGATCAACCGCCCCCGTTGGCAGTTTCAAGCCAAATGGATTTGGTTTGTACGATATGTCCGGCAATGTGTGGCAATGGACGGATAGCTGCTGGGAGGGTGACTGCAGTAAGCGGGTGCTTCGTGGGGGTTCCTGGAATGACACCACAACAAACATTCGCATCGCTACCCGTTTCAAGGATGGTATAAATGAGCGTTACCATATTAGCGGATTCAGGCTTGCCATGACGCTGAAATAAAAAAATGGGTTAGTATTTCGCCCTTGTCTTGAATGGGTATATACAATGGCAGTTGTTGAATAAGATGGTATGGGCAATTGGAATAAATCTGAGCCTGATTCTTTATATTTAACCAATGAATATACCTCATTGAAAATAGACGAAGACTGTTTCAAGAACCTGCCCATTTTTTATTTTTTAACGGAGATTTCATGAAAGCAATTTATTTTTTGTTCCTGTCGGTTTTGGCGGCAACATCCGCTAACGTCTACGCGGCTGGCTCCGTATTGAGCGTTGCCTGTAAAGGTGATGATGTGGGCGCTGAAATTTGGGTTAATGGAAAATTCAAGGGCGAATGTCCGTTGGATGTAAAGGTTCCTGTTGGTACGCTGAAGTTAAAGGTACTGAAAAAAGTTGATGCCTTTAGTGATCGTATATTTGAACAGGATATCCGGGTGGGCGATGGCGTAATAAAAAAGGTAGAGGCGCTATTGGGCTCACCCATGCTCAATGCGGAAGGGAAACGGGCTAAATCCGAGCATCCGAAAACTGTTAAAACTGAGGAAAAGCCGGTAGAAGAAGCGCTTAAATCATGCTCCGTCTGTCCTGAAATGGTGCCGATTCCGGGTGCCGATTTTGAGATCGGAAAATACACGGTCACATTTGACGAATGGGATGCCTGTGTGGATGACGGTGGCTGTAACGGATATAAACCGCCGGATGAAGAATGGGGACGTGGCAGGCAACCCGTGGTTAATGTGAACTGGAATGATATTCAGAGCTATCTTGCTTGGCTATCGAACAAAACTGGTAAAACCTATCGTCTGCCCAGTGAACGTGAATGGGAGTTGGCTGCGCGAGCTGGTACCGCTACCCAGTATTACTGGGGGGATGATCTCGGGATTCATAATGCCAACTGCCATGGTTGTGGTATTAGATACGAGAAGAAAAAATCTGCTCCAATGGCAGTGGGGAGTTTCAAACCAAATCCTTATGGCCTGTATGATATGTTGGGTAATGTGTGGCAGTGGACGGATGGTTGCCGGGACGGAAACTGTACGCGCTTGGTTCTTCGTGGCGGATCATTTGAATATGGTCCGGAGTACCTGAACGTAAGCTATCGTGAAGGAATTGAAGCCACAGAACGTATTAATAATCTCGGGTTCCGGGTTGCCAGAACACTACCGTAAATTGGTATTCCGATACGTCGTAGTTCAGAAGTTTTAATTCAGGCCAGGTCTGGCAGTTATCGAATTTTTTGAATAGCTGCCGGGCCACGTTTGATTCGGGTTCCTCACTTCAAGCCGCTTTCCACCGGACATGTTTCCAACGGCGCTTTGTCTTTATTTAGCTGTTATTTTTAGTTGCCATCGCCGGCGTACACATAATTTATGTTTCGAGAATAGCGGCTATCTAGTTGGGTTGCTATCAGTTTTTGAGTCGTTATTTCCCTGATTTTTTGTTTGTCCTGCTTCTCTGGCAAGGTCGCGGCGGATTTCTTCGAGTTTTCCGTGAAAGTTATCTGCCTCACCATATTCTATAAATCGGTTATAGCGTGAATGTGCGCCGAGAATTTTTCGCGCATGTTTGATCGGACAAAAATATTGTTCAGTGCGTGCCGTAATTTCTTGCGCGTAAGCGAGCAACCCGACCGCATATGAGCAGTACATGCAGTGTATTTTTTCAATGAAATTCAGGTATGCCAAGTGCTGATGATCCAACACAAAATAATTTGCGCGCTTTACTTTCGCTATTTTGTAGATAGGAAAGCACGTTATTTGGTAAAAACTGATGCATACATCGAAAAAGAGTAAAGGAATAGCCAATCCGTAGATGACGGGCATGGTGAGATAATTTTGTGGGCGGACAGTTATAAACCAGCGTAGTGCGCTCAGTTTTGCGGCCTGGTGCGCTTCTTTGATCTCCTGTTCGAATATGACTCGCTTGCCTTTGAATTGATAACGTAGTTGACTACTTTGTTCCTCAATCGTCGTACTGAGCTCATTCTCGAGAGCGGTTATTTGATCGCAAATCTTTCGAATCTTAT
>JBIIMQ010000100.1:0-7318 GCA_044337935.1 Candidatus Nitrotoga sp. | reverse complement strand
AATTTTTTAAAATCAAGAACTATGGCTACGCATAAATTATCTCTGTCGGTACAGTACGCGTCCGAAAGAACGAATCTACCCACACGGCACCAATTTCGCCGTTGGATTAACGCTGCATTACAACGTAATGTACAAATCGTGCTGCGTATCGTGGACGAACCGGAAGGGCACGCGCTGAATGAAAAATTTCGCGGCAAAAATTATGCTACTAACGTGCTTACCTTTACATATAACGATGCCGATCAGCAGCCCGATACAACTGAATTACTGTATGGCGACATCGTAATCTGTGCACCGATAGTAGAACAGGAAGCACGCGCGCAACACAAAAACTTGCAAGCCCACTACACGCATCTTGCTATCCATGCGACCCTGCACTTGCAAGGATATGACCACGAAACTGAACAAGATGCCGCCATCATGGAAGCACTGGAAACTGCACTACTGGCTAAACTTGGGTGTGCTGATCCTTACGAAATCATGGAAAACTAAAGTTAGTTCACCGCAGTTTAATCAGACAAATAGCAAACTTCATCACTTGTCAGCAAAGCACAAATCTATGCGTGACAACATAAAAGTTTATAACACATGCGCCCACGCGGTTGCAGCAAGTTTGTTCCCGTCCAACGTGATAAAATACAAACATTCCCTTTTTCACTAACCTATTGGAAATCCGTCATGTTCTCTAGCAAAAACACTATTGCCCATACCGATCCCGAATTATGGGCCGCGATCCAGAATGAAAATCGCCGCCAGGAAGACCATATTGAACTGATTGCCTCTGAAAACTACACTAGCACCGCTGTAATGGAGGCGCAGGGCAGTCAACTCACCAACAAGTATGCCGAAGGGTATCCCGGAAAACGCTATTACGGCGGCTGCGAAAATGTCGATGTAGCGGAACAACTGGCTATTGATCGCGTGAAAGCTTTGTTCGGTGCCGAATATGCCAACGTGCAGCCCCACTCCGGCTCACAAGCCAATCAAGCGGTATACCTGTCAGTTCTCAAACCGGGTGACACCATTCTCGGTATGTCGCTGGCACATGGCGGACACCTGACTCATGGCGCCGCGGTAAATCTTAGTGGTAAGCTATATAACGCCGTTACTTACGGCCTCAACGAAAAAGAAGAGATTGATTACAACGCAGTAGAAAAGCTGGCTCAGGAACACAAACCAAAAATGATTGTTGCCGGCGCTTCCGCCTACGCACTGGTGATCGATTGGAAACGTTTCCGCGCCATTGCTGACAGCGTGGGGGCCTATCTATTCGTGGATATGGCTCATTACGCCGGACTGGTAGCAGCGGGTTTCTATCCCAATCCGGTGGGTATTGCAGATTTTGTCTCCAGCACTACCCACAAAACATTACGTGGCCCGCGTGGCGGCATTATTCTGGCCAAGGCAGAATTTGAGAAAGCGCTTAATTCAACCATATTCCCCGGTATTCAAGGCGGCCCCTTGATGCATGTCATTGCAGCCAAAGCGGTGGCGTTCAAGGAAGCAATGAGCGATGAGTTTAAAGAATATCAAAAACAGGTCATTGATAACGCCCGGGTAATGGCCAAAGTACTGCAGGAGCGCGGTCTGCGCATAGTGTCCGGCCGCACCGACTGCCATATGTTCCTGGTTGACCTACAAGCCAAACACATCACCGGCAAGGACGCCGAAGCGGCACTAGGGCGTGCGCACATCACCGTCAATAAAAACGCTATCCCCAATGACCCCCAGAAACCGTTCGTTACTAGCGGTATTCGCATCGGCAGCCCGGCGATGACCACACGTGGCTTTAAAGAATTGGAAGCGGAAAAACTGGCACACTTGATTGCGGATGTACTGAATGCACCGAATGATGATGCTGTCATTAGCCGTGTGGCGGCCGACGTCAAACAGCTATGCGCAAAATTTCCAGTCTATGGATGATGTCTGCCGATAAAAACAAAAAACCGGAAAACGGATTAAAAAACCGGGGGGCTACGATTTTGTCGTTTATTTTGTTACGCCCCGAATGTCAATTACCGACTTCCACTGTTTATTCTTTAACCCTATGAAATGCCCATTCTGCAAAGGTCCCGACACCCAAGTGGTGGATACCCGAGAAAGCGAGGAAGGTGACAGCATTCGTCGCCGCCGTCGCTGCTTGTCTTGTGAAAAACGCTTTTCCACCCACGAAACAGTCGAACTGCGGATGCCGCAAATAGTCAAACAAAATGGCATGCGCACCGAGTTCAATAAAGAAAAACTGGGTACCAGTTTTAATCGTGCGTTGCACAAACGGCCGGTTCCTACCGAGTTGGTGGATGCAGCCATTGACCACGTGATAAAAAAAATATTCGCTTTTGGTGAACGTGAAATCGATTCCCGCCGAATTGGCGAACTCGTAATGAAAGAATTGTTGAAGCTGGACAAAGTGGCCTACATTCGTTTTGCTTCGGTGTACAAAAGTTTCCAGGATGTGCAGGACTTTTCCGAAGCAATCGAGGCAGTCCGCAAAACACCGGCCAAGCGCAAGCCGCAAACGTGATCAACATGTTGTCCGCACAAGATAGCTTATGGATGGCAAAAGCATTACGCTTGGCAGAACGCGGGCTATATACCACCAGCCCCAATCCAAGAGTCGGTTGCGTTCTGGTGCACGATGACAAATGCGTAGGTGAGGGGTGGCACCAATATGCGGGCGAACCGCATGCGGAAGTGCATGCACTCCGTGCAGCCGGAGAGGCAGCGCACGGTGCGACTGCTTACATTACACTCGAACCATGCAGCCATCAGGGCAAAACCCCACCCTGCGCCGACGCGCTGATTAGTGCCGGTGTAACACGTGTAGTGGCGGCCATGCAGGATCCCAATCCACAGGTGGCAGGACAAGGTTTTGCAAAATTGCGGGCTGCCGGTATCGAAGTCGAATGCGGATTGATGGATGTTGCGGCGCGTGACCTGAACATAGGATTTTTTTCACGTATGACACGCGGTTTACCGTGGTTGCGCAGCAAAATCGCCATGAGTCTGGATGGACGCACGGCATTGAATAATGGCATAAGCAAATGGATTACCGGCGCGGCAGCGCGCCAGGATGTGCAACACTGGCGCAAACGCTCCTGTGCAATACTTACCGGCATTGGCACCGTTCTGGCTGATGATCCGCAGCTTAACGTACGTGAATCGCAACCAGCCATCCATGAGCAAAAGGGAAGCCTCCCGGAAACAAGAGCCTTGCGCCAGCCGCTGCAGGCCGTACTGGATAGCCGACTGCAATTACCGCTAGCGGCACGCATCCTATGCGGTGGCAATGTGGTGGTTTACGCTGCCACATCCGACGCCCGGAAAATATCCGCTCTCGAAAAAAACGGAGTACGCGTAGTTGTGTTGCCGGATACCCATGGACGTGTAGACCTGATTGCAGTATTACGTGATCTGGCCGCGTGTGGCTGCAACGAAGTGCTGGTTGAAGCAGGCGGCACATTAAATGGTGCACTGCTTCAGGCGGGATTAGTGGATGAACTGGTACTTTATTTGGCGCCGCAATTGCTTGGTGATATGGCACGCGGCATGGCCAAACTGGGTGAATTAACGATGCTTAACCAGCATATAAAATTGGAATGGCGGGATATGCGTCATGTCGGCAACGATTTGCGTATTGTGGCAAGAATAAAGCACGCATAGATAGATATTAAGGCAGGTTTGCATCACGAAAATCGTGTGCGCCCCATAAAATCGGAATACAACATGTTTAGTGGCATCATCGCGGATATCGGCATCATAGAACACACAGAAAACCGTGATGGCGGTCTGAATCTCACTATTGCCACCCGCACGCTCGACATGGACGACGTGCAACTTGGCGACAGTATTGCCGTAAACGGCGTATGCCTGACCGTCGTAAAAATTGATGGCAACCGTTTCAATGTAAATGTATCGCGAGAAACATTGAATTGCGTAACCGGACTGGAGATTCAAGGCAGCCACGTTAATCTGGAAAAGGCACTGCGTCTGGCCGATCGGCTGGGCGGGCATCTGGTAAGTGGCCATGTGGATGGCGTGGGCGAAGTAGTGGAATTCACCAATCTGACAGAAAGCTGGAAACTGAATGTGCGCGTACCACAATCATTGGCGAAATACATCGCGACAAAAGGCTCCATCACCATCAATGGCGTCAGCCTGACAGTCAACCAGATCAACGACGATGTGTTCAGCGTCAATTTAATTCCACACACACTGGCGGTAACCACGCTAAATGAATTGCACGCCGGAAATAAAGTCAACGTGGAAATTGACCTGATCGCGCGTTACGTTGAACGCATTATGCAGCCAAGGAGTGAATGAATATGACTGACATTGCACCGATAGAGGAAATTATTGCCGAAATCCGCGCCGGACATATGGTCGTGCTGGTGGATGAGGAAGACCGTGAAAACGAGGGCGATCTGTTATTTGCCGCCGAATTCGTGACTCCCGAAAAAATAAATTTCATGGCCAAGCATGGACGCGGTCTGATTTGCCTTACCTTGACTGAAGCGCATTGCAAGCAACTTAATCTGCCGTTAATGGTGCGCGATAACGGTTCACCGTTAGGCACCAATTTCACACTTTCCATTGAGGCAGCGAGCGGTGTAACGACAGGAATTTCTGCCACCGATCGCGCACGCACGGTGCAAGTTTCCGTAAGCAAAAATGCCACGCCCGCCGACATCGTGCAGCCGGGACATATTTTTCCGCTGATGGCGCAAAATGGGGGCGTTCTGGTACGCGCCGGCCATACCGAAGCGGGTTGTGATTTGGCCCAATTAGCGGGACTCACTCCCGCATCGGTTATCTGCGAAATTTTGAAAGATGATGGCGAGATGGCGCGCCTGCCCGACCTGATAACTTTCGCACAACAGCATGGCTTGAAAATCGGTACCATCGCCGACCTGATTGAACACCGCAGCCAGCACGAAAAACTGGTCGAGCGCGTGGCAAAACGTTCCGTGCAAACCGCATACGGCACATTCGATCTGATCAGCTATGTAGACAAAACCACACAACGCACACATTTGGCATTGGTTAAAGGTAATATCCAGCCGCAAATTGAAACACTGGTGCGTGTGCATGAACCGCTGTCGGTACTGGATTTTCTGGAACAGGCAAGCTACAAAAATTCAGTGAGTGTCCATGATGCAATGGTAAAAATTAGCCAAGCGTCCACCGGCGTTTTGGTGCTATTGCATCGCAACGAAACATCTGCTGATTTATTAAAACGCGCTTCAGAAACACCCGAATCGCACCATATCCCTCAATGGGATTTGCGCAGTTACGGTATTGGCGCACAGATTCTGCGCGACCTGAATGTCGGCAAAATGCGTCTGCTTGCCACCCCGCGCAAACTGCCAAGCATGACGGGGTTTGGCCTGGAAGTTGTTGGTTATGCGCAACACGAATAACTTGGAGACGCTCCAATTGTCATTACATTACATGCTCTTCTGGCCTGATCCCATAAAGTCGGGCCGGGCAAACTACCAGGATAAACAATGAAAGAAATCGAGAAAAATTTAAATGGCGCAGGATTGCGCATTGGCATCGTACAAAGCCGCTTCAATCCTGCAATTTGCGAAGGTCTGTTGGCTGCCTGCCGTGCACAACTTATCCAGCAAGGCGTGAATGATACGGACATTACTCTGGCGAGCGTGCCAGGTGCATTGGAAATTCCATTGGTGCTGCAACGCATGGCACAAAGCGGAAAATTTGACGCGCTTATCGCACTGGGTGCGGTAATTCGCGGGGACACCTACCATTTTGAAATCGTGGCGAATGAATCCGCACACGGAGTAAACGAGGTGCAATTGCATAACAACTTACCTATCGCCAATGCCATTCTTACAACCAATACTGATGCACAGGCAGAAGAACGTATGATTACCAAGGGCTCGGAAGCTGCGCTGGTTGCAATTGAGATGGCAAATCTATTGAAGGAATTGGCATGAGCGAACCGGCCACCCCTGTAAAAACGCCGCCCAAAAGTTCTCGCCGCCGCTCGCGTGAACTGGCTTTGCAAGGTATTTATCAGTGGCGCTTGACGAATGATAATCCGGAGCAAATCGAAAAGCAGATTCTTGCCGATAAAAAAACGGGGCGTTATGACGTGGAATTCTTCAGTAAATTACTACGCGGCATATTGGCGCAACACGCTCAACTTGAAACATCTGTCACCACGCACCTTGACCGTACCGTGGATGAACTGAGCCCGGTCGAATTTTCCGTACTGCTAATCGGCGCATATGAATTAACACATCACCCGGAAATTCCCTATCGTGTAGTTATCAACGAAGCAGTGGAACTTGCTCGCACCTTTGGTGGCACCGACGGGCATAAATTCGTTAACGGTGTATTGGATAAATTAGCCGCACAAGTTCGCACAGTTGAGGTGCGCAATGACAACAACAAAATTGTCGTGTCGTAATCGTTGACGACATACCAATTTACTTAAATCAAAATCAGTCACCCTTCAACTACCCGTAACAGCAAATAAATCTTCCAATTCCAGCTTGGCGTTATAGCGATCCCTAAGAAAACTCATCAATTTCACATCTAAAAACACCTATCTATTGGCGACATGAATTTGGCTTTACAGGTAAAATCCAGCTAAAATCGCCTAACTCACATCAAAAACTACTATAAAATATGGAAAGTGACCGTTCTATCATTTTTACTACGGCAAAAATTCAAATTTCGGTGTAATATCTGAAAATTCGTAGTAACAGGCCTTGTCTGCTGCATACGATTCTCACGTAATAGCACTGTAATGTAGCGATGAACAATTCCGAGGATTTTAGTATCACACAGTTGACTTTCCAGAAAATATGGCCCGTGGGAACACAACAAAAACCGTTGAATACTCATCGCAAGCATTAGCCATCAACCGCAGCCGTCCCCTGCGTAACAATGCTCTGGTTTTCACCTATCGACATAATTGAAGGGTCCAAATGAAACCATACAGGCACCAAATCTTGGAGAGCATCGTGGACGGGGAGCTAAAATTAGCTCTCGTGGAAATTATCGATGAAATTTTAGCGCAGGATACGGCTTGCACAAAAATGAATCAGGGCGAAAAATTAGTTACTTCTGACAGCCGGGTTTCAACAGACGAAACCGGTTGGGATGCTCATGATATGACACACCGCAATATTACTGATGACATCTTTCAATTTGACAAAAACAATTTGGATACATCAATGCCTACAATTGATATGTACGGACAATTGTTGTGGCCTACTGCAAAACGCAAGCCTTCCGGCAGTATAACCAGCACCGATGAATACCTTGATTCAGCTGAAGTCAGACG